>JAKAQQ010000100.1 GCA_021819635.1 Pseudomonadota bacterium | reverse complement strand
CAGCACCGGGTCGAGCGGCTACACCCTGAACGGGAACACCTACACGGAAGAGGAAGACTTCTGCCCCAGCAGCAGCACGTCGGCGTGCACGGGGTACACGGGCAACGGCGGTAGCCTGGAAATCATGGTCCAGCCCGGCGACCAGATCGGCTACGTCGTCGAGTGGGACGATCCGTGGACGACCCCGGTCGGCGACTACGACGTTGCTCTTTTCACGAGCCCCAACTGGACCGCAAGCACGGGGACAACACCCGTCGCCTGCAACCAGGGACAGTACGCCCCCACGACGGGTTGCTCCGCCCCGACGGGCGGAACCTCCGCCGCCTGCAGCGCGGGCCCGGGCCCGAATCCCGTGCAGGGCAACACCTGGCAGAACCCCTCGTCGTCGAAGCCCGCCACCGTCTACCTCCGCGTGTTCCTTTGCAACGGCCTCCCGGCGCCGGGCCTCAAGCTCAAGGTTTTGGTCTTCTCGACGAAATCCAACCAAGTCCTGACCGTTCCCGTCACCCCTTCGGGCAGTATCTACGGTCAGGCGGCCCTCCCCCAGGAAACAACCGTCGGCGCCATGGACTGGAGCGTGGCGGGAACAAGCTCGGCCACGATCGAACCCTACAGCTCACAGGGAGCCGTGGAGTTTGAGTTTCCGTCACCCGAGGAAATCACCAAACCCGACTTCACCGGCGTGGACTGCGTGTCCGACGCCGGGATCGGGGGGTTCCCGGATCCCTTCTGCGGAACCTCGGCCGCCGCCCCGCACATCGCCGCGCTCATGGCGCTCCTCATGCAGTACCAGCCGAATACCAACCCGATCACCTCGCTCAAGAAATTGAGCACGATGCCGCCCGGCCCCGGTCCTCTCACAGGGGGGCAGAGCAACATCTACGGGTACGGGTTACCCAATCTCGCCAACGCACCGAGCGTGATCGGAGCAGGAACCGGTTCGGGAAGCGGAAGCACCGGAAGCGGGAGCAGCGGCGGCGGGGGCGGAAGCCTGGGGCTCCTCGCGCTCTCCGCTTTGCTCGCAATGGCCTGCGCCCGCAGGGCCGCACGACGCCTTCGGGCCGGGCGCTAGAGATCCGGAAAGGACCGGGGGTCCCGCTCGGTCGACGGGCGGGACCCCCGCATCCCCCTCCGCGCTCCCGCCTCCCGAGCGCGCCGGGCACGCCCGACCGTTCCGGAACAAAAGGCAGGCCGCCTGTGCGAAACACGGCACCAAGCCGCGGTGATGGGTCCCCCCTCCGCCAGAACCGGAACGTTTTTTGCCCGACACCCCTCACTCCATAAGCTCTTCCCCGGCGCACGACGACAGCCGCCTTGAGGAACTTCGCCGCTGGCTTGCGGGCCAACAGGCGACCGGGGGCACGATCGTCCCGGCGGCGGCCGACGCCTCCTTTCGCCGCTATTTTCGGCTCCATCCGGAGAACGGGACGACGCGCATTGTGATGGACGCCCCTCCGGACAAGGAGAATCTCGAGGCTTGGCTGCGCGTCTCCGGCCTCCTTGCCGGTGTCGGCGTCCATGTTCCCAAAATCGAACGGGCGGACCCTGCGCGCGGGTTCGTTGTCATGGAGGACTTGGGCGACGACTCGTACGCCCGCGTCCACGACCGTCGCGACCCCCTGTGGGAGCGTTGCATTGCCGACGCCCTCGACACGCTCGTGCTCATGCAACACGGGATCCCCCCGGGAAGGCTTCCGGTCTACGACGAGACGCGGCTGCGGAGCGAAATGGATCTCTTCCCGGTCTGGCTCCTCGGACGGCACCTGGGCTTGGACGCCGGCCGGGGACGGGATCTTCTTGCGCCTCTCGCCGAGCGACTCGTCGCCGAAGCCCTGAAAACCCCGTACCGCTTCACCCACCGCGATTATCACAGCCGCAATCTCCTTGCCGGCCCGCCGCCGCTTCCGGGCGTCATCGACTTTCAGGACGCTGTGTGGGGCCCGGTCACCTACGACCTTGTTTCCTTGCTCAAGGATTGCTACATCGACTGGCCCCGGACCGAACAGAAACGATGGCTCGTGCGCTACCTCGACGCGTCACCCACGGACGTGCGCCGGGCGCTCGATCCCGAGACCCTTCTTTTCCGCTTTGACCTCATGGGGGTCCAGCGGCACCTCAAGGCGGCGGGCATCTTTGCCCGTCTCTTCTGGCGGGACGGGAAAGCCGCCTACCTCGAGAGCATTCCCCGCACCCTGGACTACATCGTCCAGGCCGCCTCGGAGTGGCCTCTCCTCACCCCGTTTGCCGGGTTTCTCAGGGAGAACGTGCTCCCCCACCTCGACGAAGCGCGGCGCCGTGCGCACGGAGAGGCGGCATGCACGCCGTAGTCCTGGCCGCCGGCCGGGGGGAACGCATGCGTCCCCTGACCGACCAACGGCCCAAGGCCCTCGTGACGGTTGGCGGCAGCCCGCTGGTCGCCCGCGTCCTCCGGCGCCTGGCGCGGGCCGGCGTCACCCGTGCGGTCGTCAACGTGTGCTGGCTGGGCGACGCCATCCGGACGTTTCTGGGGGACGGACGTGCGTACGGACTCGAGATCGTGTACAGCCCCGAGTCGGTCGCTCTGGACACAGCAGGCGGCATTCGCCTCGCCCTGGAACGCGGGCTTGTGGCAAGCGACCCCTTTCTCGTTCACAACGCCGATGTCCTCTCCGACGTCGACACCGCAACGCTCTCGCTCTCACCCCGCGACACGGCGCGCATCGTCCTCGCTCCCAATCCTCCCGAGCACCCCGAGGGGGATTTTGCCTGCCGCGACGGCCGTGTCCGGCTCGACGGCACGGACCGACTGACCTACACAGGCATCGGCCTTTACCGAAAAGCCTTGTTCGAGCCCTTGGCGGTCGCCCGCGCCCCCCTCCGACCGCTTCTTGAAGACGCCGCCCGGCACGACCGGCTGGCCGGAACCGTGCACACGGGCCGCTGGTGGGATGTCGGGACCGTCGCCGTTCTGACCGCGCTCGAAGCCGGCGCCGGGGACGGGCTCCTCGACGGTCTCTGACGGGCGCGATCAACCCAGCATCGGATGGACGGGGTAAGCCGCGGCCAGTTCCCAGAGGAGCTTGGTTCCCAGATACGCGAGGACCAGGAGCGTGAACGCCCCGAGCGTCCACCCGGCGGCGACCCGCCCCCGCCAGCCGTAACGCCGACGCCCGTAGAGCAGACCTCCGAACAGGAGCCAGGCCAGAAGCGACATCACCGCCTTGGGAAAGAGGTGGAGCGCCAGAAGCTCGTGGAGATAGACGAGGCCGCTCACGAGGACGAACGTCAGCAGGACGAACCCGGCGGCAATGAGCTGAAAGAGCATGCGCTCGGTCAGCAAGAGCGGCGGAAGCCCGACCAGCCGGGCGCTTTCGTGTGCCCGCTTGAGACGTGACTCCTGGATCCAGAGCAGGATGGCTTCCACGGCCGCGAGTGCAAGAATCGCGTAGGCAAGGACGGCCAGGACAATGTGCGCGTCAAGAAGAGCATGACCCGTGTGGACCGCGAAGGGGGTCTCGTGCACAAAGGGCGCCAGGACCGTCAGGGAAGCCAGCGGGAAGACGAGCATCCCCGTGGGGGCCACCGGCTCGAAAAGTGTCCCGACGAGCACCACGAAGACGACGGCGGCCCCCGTGAGATCAAGCGCGTTCCCAAGATCGAGATTGATGCCCGCGGGCGTGTCCATCGCGTGGAGCAGGCCGGCGGCCTGGAAGACGAGGGCGAGGGCCGCCAGGGCCACGGCGGTTCGCCGCCGTAAACGGGGTGCTCCCGCTCCCTCCCGACGGTAGGTCCGGAAAAGAATCCACGCCGCGGCAAGGTACAGGGGAACGGCAGGAAGTGCGAACATGCGTCACCCCAAACGGGCACCCAATCATGGTAGGCTAAAACCCGTTCGCGATGCCATCGGGCAGACCGAAGGAGATCTCGTGACCCGTGTTGATACCGTAGTAAGGGACAGTTGGCTGGCGTGGGTGATCGCCTGGTGGGGTCTCGCCGTCTGGATGCGTCACAAAAAAACCGTGAAGGCGGAAAGACTCGGCCCTATGCTCGCAAGGGTGCTCCTTCCCTTCCTGACGTGTCTGGCCGTCATCTTCCTCATCAATTGGCTGAGACCCGACCTTCTTCAAAGCCCGTTCGCAAGCCCGCGCCCCGAGGCGTTGATCGCCGTGGGTCTCTCCTTCCTGTATCTGGGCTTCGCCTGCATGTTCTGGGCGCGGTTCACCCTGGGACGCAACTGGAGCGGGCGCGTCACGCTCAAGGAAGACCATGAACTCGTAAACCGTGGCCCGTACCGTTTCGTCCGCCACCCCATCTACACGGGTCTCATCCTGGCTATTGTCGGCACCGCCGTCGTTCGTGCCAACGTGGTCTGGCTGCTGGTCGCCGCCGCCTTGACGTGGGGGATCGTGATCAAGGCGCGCCTCGAGGAGTCCTACATGCTCGAAAACTTCGGGGTGCGCTACCAGGAGTACCGGGCGAGGACCGGATTTAGAT
>JAKAQQ010000099.1 GCA_021819635.1 Pseudomonadota bacterium | reverse complement strand
CCGATCTGCCGGTGTGCCGGGTTCGCGCCTGGCCCACGGGGTGCCCGCGGGGGGCGAACTCGAGTACCTCGACGGCGCCACGCTCGGCTGCGCCCTCGACGGGCGACGCCCCTACGTGGCCTGAACGCCCCCCCTCCAGAGGAGAACCCATGACCGATCCCACGTGCCCCTTCTGCCGAATCGCTGCGGGTTCGCTTCCGGCGGACCTCGTGGCGACCGACGAGTCGTGGGTCGCCTTTCGGGACCTCCACCCCCAGGCGCCCGTCCACGTGCTGGTCGTTCCGCGTCGCCACCTCGCCTCCGCCGTGGACCTCGAGGCCGACCCCGCTCTGGCCGGCGCGCTCCTCGCCGCCGTGGTGCGGGTGGCCCGCCGCGAGGGGCTCGAGGAGCGCGGCTACCGTGTCGTGACCAACGTGGGACGCGAGGGCGGCCAGACCGTGGCCCACCTCCACTTCCACCTCCTCGGGGGCCGTCCGTGCCGGTGGCCCCCGGGATGAGCCGCCGCGTCCCGCCCGGTCCGTCCTCCCCGCCCGACGACGGCCGCCTCGTCTGGATCGATCTCGAAATGACCGGGCTCCGGCCCGAAGAGGACGTCATTCTCGAGATCGCCACCGTCGTCACCGACAGGAATCTCGAGGTCCTCGCCGAGGGGCCGGTCCTTGCCGTCCGCCAGGATCCGGCGGTGCTCGCGGCCATGGACGCGTGGAACCAGAGCCATCATCGCGGCAGCGGTCTCGTCGACCGCGTGCTCGCCGAGGGTGTCGAGACCGCCGAGGCCGAGCGCCGCACGCTGGCCTTCCTGGCCCGCCACGTTCTGCCGGGGGCCTCGCCGATGTGCGGCAACAGCGTCTGCCAAGACCGCCGGTTTCTCGCCCGCCTGATGCCGGAGCTCGAGCGCTTCTTCCATTACCGCAACCTCGACGTCTCGACGCTCAAGGAGCTGGCCCGCCGCTGGTCCCCCGAGGTTCTCGCCGGGCACCAGAAGGAGAGCCGGCACACGGCCCTCTCGGATGTCTATGACTCGATTGACGAGTTGCGTTACTACCGGCAGACCCTATGGCACCCGGCGTCGTGAAGGGGAGGGGTGCGGCCCGGGGCGGGGTGTCGAACTCGGGGCGGGGCGGGCGGTCTAATGACACGACGGTGGGCGTGCCCCCGTGAGGCTCGGGAGGCCTGCGGTCGGGGCGGACGACGACCGTCGGCTCGTCGAGCGCGCCCGCGGGGGCGACAAGACGGCCTTCGATCTTCTGGTTTTGAAGTATCAGCATCGTGTGGTCAAACTCGCCAACCGCTACCTCCGTGATCCGCAGGAGGCGCTCGACGTCGCCCAGGAAGCCTTTCTCCGGGCCTACCGGTCGCTGGGCGGTTTTCGGGGCGACAGCGCCTTCTATTCGTGGCTCTACCGGATCACGATCAACACGGCGCACAACCATCTCGCCGCCCGGCGCGCGCGCCGCGAGGAGACGGGCACCGGGGAGGCGGACGGGAACTCCGGCGTCCCCCTTGAGGATCGGGTGCCGGATCTCAACACGCCCGAAGCGATGCTGCTCAGCGACGAGATCCGCCGGACGATCGAACGGGCGGTCGAGGAGCTTCCGGACGATCTGCGGACGGCCGTCGTGCTGCGCGAGGTCGAGGGTTTGAGCTATGAGGAAATCGCCCGCATCATGGACTGCCCCATCGGGACGGTCCGCTCGCGGATCTTCCGTGCCCGCGAGGCCATCAACGCCCGCCTTGAACCGCTTCTGCGCTGAGCGGAAACGTTCCGCTCCGCTTCCGGAGGACCCCGACCGATGACCGCACGCACGCCCCCTCTCCCGCCCGCCGCCGCCGAGGCCGCCGAAGACTGCTCCGCACTCCTCGACGGGGCCACCGGCAAGGAAGCGACGGTTCTTCTCCTGCGTCGCTTGGGACGCGAGCCGCTCCTTCGCCGGCGCTTTGCCCGCTACGCCCTCATCAGCAGCGCTCTCAAGGGGCAGCTCACGGATCTCAGCCTGGACGGTGTCCTGGCCGATCGCGTGGGGGCGCGGCTCCCCGCCGAGTCCGCGCCCGAGGAGCGGTGGATCGGCCGCCGTCTCTCCTGGGTTCTGGCCGGCGGGTTGGCCGTGGCGGCCTTCTCCACCCTTGTGGTGCGCGGGATCGTGGTCCTTCCTTCCCCGGGGGGGGGGCGCGGGGCGAGGCCCGTGGCGGTGGAGACGGCCCGTTCGCACCCGGTCCGGCTCATGAGCTACGGCAACCCGGGCCGCGCGACCTGGCGGCGCGGGGCGCCGGCCGAGCGGCGGGTCCTCGACGAGTATCTCCTCACGCACCTCGCCGCGCCCGGCTACGCCCCCGTCATGGTCCACGCCCGTCTCGCCACGTACGAGGTCACGATGGCGGGACGGGGTCCGCGTCCGGGTCGGCCCTGATGACGCCCCGGCCCGCTCCTTTCCCCCGCGGCGGGACCGGGGGAGGGGAGGGGACGGCGGGGCCTCTCCGCTCCGCCGTCCTCCTCGCCCTCCTGGCGCTTGCCCTCGCGCCGCCGCTCCACGCCCGACCCCGGCCGCGCGCGCTCTCTTGGATCGTGCGCATGCAGGGCGCGCTCCACCGGCTGACCTACGAGGGACGCTACGTCTTCGTCGATCCCCCCACGATCGTGGCGTTCTCCGTCCGCCACGCGCCGGGTTGGGAACGGGTGACGACCCTCGACGGGCCGCGCCGGGTCATGGTGCGGGTGGGGCGCTGGACGGGCATCAAGGGCCCCGCGGGACGCTGGATCCGCGTGGGCGGCACTCCCTGGTACACGGCTCTCCCGCCGCGGGGCCGCGGCCTCCCGCTCCGCCGCCTCGGCCGCTTCTACCGCCTGCGCCTCGTGGGCTTCGGCCGCATCGCGGGCGACCGGGCGGCGCTTCTCGTCGTCGCCCCACGCGACGTCTACCGCTACGGGTACCGTTTCTGGATCGCGGCCCGGACGCGGCTGCCGCTGCGGACGGTGCTCGTCGCGCCCGCCGGCCGTGTCCTCGAGCAGATGATGTTCGTGGACGTGGCCTTCCCCGCCCGGCTTCCTCCGCCCCGGCTGGTACAATGGCGTCGTCCCGGACGGGAACGACGGCGCGGAGCCGGGGTCCCGGGGACCGTCCCGGCCGTGCCGGACTGTCGTCTGCTGTGGCTCCCCCCGGGGTTTCGTGTGATGTCCGACGAGGTGATTCCCGAAGGCCGGCGCCGCGAGCCGACCCGTCATCTCCTCGTGAGCGACGGGCTTGGGAGCTTCTCGATCTTTGTCCGCAAGCTCGCGGCGGGCGCGCCCCCGCCGCTTCTCGGGGCGAACAGTCTCGGGCCGATCAGCGCCTACGGGCGGGTGGTGGGCGACGAGGCCATCACCGTCGTTGGAGCGGTTCCCCAAATTACGGTGCGCACCACCGCCGAACGTATCGTTCTCGTTCCGCCCGGAGCCCCGTGAGCGCCGGGGTCGTTTTCTACACCCGCCCTGGCTGCCACCTCTGCGAGGAGCTCCGCGGGCGCCTGCGCGACCGGGGTCTTGATCCCGACCGCTGGCCCACCCGCGACGTCGACCGCGATCCGGAGGCCCGTCGCCGCTTCGGGGGACGGCTTCCCGTCCTCACGCTCGACGGCCGGGTGGTTCTCGAGGGGCGTGCGGACGAGGCGGCGTTGGCCCGCTTCGCGCGCCTTCTCCTCGGCGCGGGGGACGACGCGGAGCCGGGCGGCGACGGGGCCGCGCGGTGAGCGATCTCCGGCACATCCGCAATTTCTCCATCATCGCGCACGTGGACCACGGCAAGTCCACGCTCGCCGACCGCTTCATCGAGCGCTGCGGGGGGCTCTCCAAGCGCGAGATGGTCGCCCAGGTGCTCGACACCATGGACATTGAGCGCGAGCGCGGCATCACGATCAAGGCCCAGTCCGTCGCGCTCGAGTACCGCGCCCCGGACGGCGAGCACTACCGTTTCCATCTCATCGACACCCCGGGACACGTTGATTTTTCCTACGAGGTGTCGCGTTCCCTGGCCGCGTGCGAGGGGGCGCTCCTCGTGGTCGACGCCGTCCAGGGCGTCGAGGCGCAGAGCGTGGCCCACTGCTACAAGGCCCTGGATCTCGGTCTTGTGATCGTTCCGGTCATCAACAAGATCGACCTCGAAGCCGCGGACCCCGAGCGGGTCATCGGGGAGATCGAGGACCTTATCGGGATCGAGGCCCACGACGCCCTCAGGGTGAGCGCCAAGAGCGGCGTGGGGGTCGAGGCTCTCCTCGAGGCCATCGTGGCCCGCATCCCCCCCCCACGGGGCAACCCCGAGGCTCCCCTGCGGGCCCTCCTCATGGATTCCTGGTTCGACAATTACCAGGGGGTGGTGAGCCTCGTGCGGGTGGTCGACGGCGCCCTCGCCCGCGCCGCGCGCGTGCGTTTCTGCGCCACCGGGCGCGACCACACCGCCGACCACCTCGGGCTCTTCACGCCGCGGATGAGCGAGCGGGAAGCGCTGGTCTGCGGCGAGGTCGGCTACCTCGTCGCCGGCGT
>JAKAQQ010000098.1 GCA_021819635.1 Pseudomonadota bacterium | reverse complement strand
AGGGGGTCGTTGTCCTTCAGTCCGAGGGCGATGATGCCGGTGCTGCGCGGGCGGGAGAACGCCTCGAGCTTCACCTTCTTGACGGTGCCGGAGCGCGTGGCCAGAACGACGTGGCGCCCCTCGTCGTACCCCTTGATGGGAAGAACGGCGTTGACCCGCTCGCCTTCGCCGAGCGGCAGGAGATTGACGAGGGGCTTGCCCTTCGACTGCGAGCCGGCGCGCGGGAGACGGTGCACGTCGAGCCAGTACAGACGGCCGGCCGTCGTGAAGCAGAGCAACGTGTCGAGCGTGTTCGCCACGAGAACACGCTCGACGAGGTCGTCGTCCTTGAGCTGGGCCACGGCCCGTCCGCGCCCCCCGCGACGCTGCGCGCGGTATTCCTCGAGCGGCTGGGCCTTGGCGTAGCCGGCGTGGGAAAGCGTCACGACCATGTCGATCGGCCGGATCAGGTCCTGGGCGGTGATCGACGTGCTGTCGTCGCTGATCTCGGTCCGCCGCGCGTCCCCGAAGCGTCGGGACACCTCCTCAAGTTCCTCGCGGACGACGCGGCGGAGTTCGGAAGGGTCGTCGACGATGGCGCGGAGACGGCGGATGCGCTCGAGGGTCTCGAGGTACTCGCCGAAAATTTTGTCGCGTTCGAGGCCCGTCAGGCGCTGGAGCGTCAGGTCCAGGATGGCCTTCGTCTGCGCCTCGCTCAGGACGTAGGGGTCGCGAATGCGCTCGGGCTGTCCGGCGCGCCGGACGAGCTCGGTGACGAGCGCCGCCGGCCAAGGGCGCGCGCGGAGCGCCTCGCGGGCCTCGGCGGGCGAAGGGGCCGCCCGCACAAGGGCGATCATGGCGTCGAGATTGTCGAGGGCCACCGTGAGGCCCTCGAGAACGTGGACGCGGTCGCCGTCGCGCGCGAGCTGATGCAGGCTGCGGCGGACGACGACGGTGCGGCGGTGATCGAGAAACGCCTCGAGGAGAGGCTTGAGGCCCAGGGTCCGGGGCTGGCCGTCGACGAGGGCCACGCTGTTGATGCCGTAGGTCCGCTGCAGCGCCGTGTGCTGGTAAAGCTGGTTGAGAACGACCTCGGGCGTTTCCCCGCGGCGCAGTTCAAAGACGATGCGCATCCCGTCACGGTCGGATTCGTCCCGGATCGTCGCGATGCCTTCGAGCCGACCGTCGCGCACGAGCGCCGCGGCGTGGGCGACGAGCTCCGCCTTGTTGACCTGGTAGGGAAGCTCGCTCACGATGATCTGTTCGCGGCCGCTGTGCCCCAAGGACTCGACCGACGTCCGTCCGCGCAGGAGAATACGTCCCCGTCCGACGGCGTAGGCTTCGTAGAGGCCCTGGCGGTTCATGATGATGCCGCCCGTGGGGAAGTCGGGGCCCGGAAGGACACGGAGGAGGTCCTCGAGCCCCACGTCCGGCTCGTCGAGGAGCAGAAGCGCGGCGGCCACCGTCTCGCGCAGGTTGTGCGGGGGGATGTTGGTCGCCATGCCAACGGCGATGCCGGAGGCGCCGTTGACCAGGAGATTCGGGATCCGCGCCGGGAGCACGCGTGGCTCCTGCTCGTTGTTGTCGTAGTTCGGGGCGAAGGCAACGGTGTCCGCCTCGATGTCGGCGAGCATCTCCTCGGCGATGCGGGCCATGCGGATCTCGGTGTAACGCATCGCCGCCGGCGCGTCGCCGTCCACCGAACCGAAGTTGCCCTGCCCGTCGACGAGAGGATAACGCTGGGCAAACGGTTGGGCCATGCGCACGATCGTGTCGTAGACCGCCGATTCCCCGTGCGGGTGGTATTTGCCGATGACGTCGCCCACGACGCGGGCCGATTTCTTGTACGGCTTGTCGGAGGTGTTGCCGAGTTCGTGCATCGCGAAGAGGACGCGTCGCTGCACGGGCTTGAGGCCGTCGCGGACGTCGGGAAGCGCGCGCCCGACGATCACGCTCATGGCGTAATCGATGTAGGAGCGGCGCAGTTCCTCCTCGAGATGGACGGGCAGGATGCTGCCTTCGGAGATCTCCGCCATGAACGGCCCCACGCTCTTCTAATCCGTTTATTTTAGCAGAAAAAGCTTCCTTTCCGGAGCCTTGAGAACGCGGAGAAATGGGGCCGGACGACGGCTCAGAGCCCGAGGACGCGCGCGAAATCCGCCGCGCCCGGGCGGGCCGCCCCGCGCTCGGTCACCACGAGATCGACGGCCTCGGCCGGGGTCCGGTCAAAGACCGGGTTCGCGATCAGGAGCCCCGCCGGAGGCTCGCCCGTCCCCATCCCGCGCCAGACTTCGCGCCCCGAGCGCTCCTCGATCCGTCCCTCGGGCCGGCCGTCCCAAGCGGGATCGACCGTGGTCGTCGGGGCGACGACCATGACCCGCGCGCCGCCGAGGCGGGCGAGACGCGCCAGCATGTGGGTGCCAATCTTGTTGAGGACATCGCCGCGCGGCCCGACGCGGTCGGCACCCACGACCAGCCAATCGAACCCGCCGTCGAGGAGGCGTGCACCGGCCGCGGACTCGGTGTAGAGGCAGGCGGGAATCCCCGAGTAGAGCAACTCGTAGGTCGTGAGCCTGAGCCCCTGCCCCCAGGGGCGCGTCTCGGTGCAGCCGACCGAGGCGAGGCGGCCCGCCCCCCACGCGCAGCGCACGACACCCAGGGCGGTGCCGGGCCCCAGGGTCGCGAGACTTCCGGTGTTGCAGTGGGTCAGAACGCGGGCGTCGGGGCCCAGACAGCCGGCCCCTTCCCGGGCCATGGCCCAAGAGGCTTTCTCTTCGTGCCGGGCCAGCTCCTCGGCCGCGGCGAGGAGGCCGGCCCCCGCGTCCCGGGGATCGCTCTCGAGCACGCGACGCACGCGCCCGACCGCCGCGGCGAGATTCACGGCCGTCGGACGGGCGGCGGCAAGACGCCCGAGCCCTTCGTCGAGGAGACGCCGGCGCTCCTCCGGCGGGCGCGCGCGGAGGCGCCTCTCCTCGAGGACCGCCCCGTAGGCCGCCGCGACCCCGATGAGGGGGGCGCCGCGCACGACAAGCGTGCGGATCGCCGCGATCACCTCGTCCAGGCTTCGGCATTCGACCCACGCCTCCTCGGCGGGCGGGCGGCGCTGATCGAGCAGACGGAGGACGCCGGACTCCCAGAAGAGCGCCCTCGGGAACGGGGGGCAGGGCAAGCGGGGATCGGTCACGGGAGCGCTCGGCGAAACGTGCGGGACGAGGGCCGCCATTCTACCCCCCGCACACGGATCGCCCGCCGTCTTCTGCTATAGTCCCCCGCACCGCTCCCCCGTGCCTCCATGGACGCGATCGACACCCTCATCGTCCCGCGCTGGATCCTTCCGATCGAGCCCGCGGGCACCTGCCTCGAGGGCCACGCCCTCGCCGTCGACCGCGGACGCATCGTCGCGCTCCTTCCCGCCGACGAGGCCGCCCGCCGCTACGCGCCCCGTCGCCGCTGGGATCTCCCGCACCACGTGCTTCTTCCGGGCTTCGTCAACGCCCACACGCACGCGGCGATGGCTCTCCTCCGCGGACGGGCGAACGACCTCCCCCTTGAGCGGTGGCTCCGGGAGGTGATCTGGCCCCTCGAGGGCCGGTTCGTGGACGCGTCGTTCGTGCACGACGGGGCGGAACTCGCCGTCGCCGAGATGCTGCGCAACGGCATCACCACCTTCAACGACATGTATTTCTTCCCGGAAGAAACCATCGCGGTCGCCCAACGCGCCGGCATCCGTCTCCTGGCCGGGATCGTCGTCATCGACGTCCCGACCCGCTGGGCGGAGCGCGCCGAGGATTACCTCGAGCGGGGGCTGGCCGTCCACGACCGCTACAAGGGCGCCCCGCGCCTCGGCTTTGCGCTCGCCCCGCACGCCCCTTACAGTGTCCCCGAGGACCTTCTGCGGCGCGTGCGCGTTCTTGCCGACGAACTCGATCTCCCCTGCCACCTTCATCTCCACGAGACCGCCACGGAAATCGACGCGGCCCTCGAAGCCACCGGCGAACGCCCGCTCGCGCGCCTCGAGCGGCTCGGCTTTTGCGACGGACGGTTGATGGCCGTGCACATGACGCAGCTCACGTCGGCCGAAATCGCCTCCCTCGCCGCCCGCCCCGTGGGCGTGGTCCACTGCCCGGAATCGAACCTCAAGCTCGCGAGCGGCATCGCCCCGGTGACCCGGCTCCTCGAGCACGGCGTTCCGCTCGCGCTCGGCACGGACGGGGCGGCGAGCAACAACGATCTCGATCTCCTCGGCGAGGCGCGCACCGCCGCCCTCCTCGCCAAGGCCACCGCCCGCGACGCGGCGGCGCTCCCGGCCCCGTGCGTGCTCGAGCTCGCAACCCTGGGCGGGGCGCGTGTGCTCGGGCTCGACGAACGCGTGGGTTCGTTGCGCCCCGGCAAGGACGCCGATCTCTGCGCGATCGACCTCCTTTCGGATCCGACACGCGGGCCGGTCTACGATCCCCCCACCCACCTGGTCTACAGCGCGTCCGCACGCGACGTGACGCACGTTTGGGTCGAGGGCGACCTCCTCGTCGAGGACCGTCGCCTTCTCCGGCTCGATGTGCGGCCGCGGTGCTCGTCCA
>JAKAQQ010000097.1 GCA_021819635.1 Pseudomonadota bacterium | reverse complement strand
CGCAAGCGCCAGTTCCGGGCGCTGTGGATCGTGCGGATCAACGCCGGCGCGCGCGAGGCCGGGCTTTCGTACAGCCGCTTCATGAACGGCCTCGTCCGGGCGGGCGTCGACATTGACCGCAAGGTCCTTGCCGAACTCGCCGTGGATCGTCCGGAGGATTTCGCGCGTCTCGCCGAAGAGGCGAAGCGCGCCCTCGACGAAAGCCGCTGACCGGCGGCCGCCCCCCGGGCCTGCGTCTGTGGACGCCCCTGCGAGCGGTACGCCCGAGGAGGAGATCGAGCGCGAAAGGTCGCAGATCTCCGCGGCCCTCGAGCGCATTCGTCGCGCTCCGAGCCTCGAGGATCTCGAGGCGGAGAAGGTGGCCCTCCTCGGGCGCCGCGGCTTCCTGAGCGAGAAACTCCGCGCGCTCGGCGCCCTCCCGCCCGCGGAACGCGCCCGGGTGGGGGCGCGGCTCAACGACCACCGCGCGGACATCGAACGGGAGATTTCCGGCCGGCGCCTGGCGCTCAAGGAGGAGGGGCGCGAGCGCCGTCTCCGGGCGGCCGCCCTCGACGCCACGCTCCCGGGCCGGGGGCGCCGCCCGGGCGCCGTCCACCCCCTGAGCCGCGCGATCGACGACATCGTGCGCCTCTTCCAGGCCCGTGGCTTCGTCCCGGTCGACGGACCGGAGATCGAGGACGAGGAGCACAACTTCACCGCTCTCAACATCCCGCCGGAGCATCCGGCCCGGGCGATGCACGACACCTTCTACCTCCCCGACGGGCGCCTTCTGCGCACGCATACCTCCCCGGTCCAGATCCGGGCCCTCGAGGAGCAGGGCCCGCCGCTTCGCATTCTGGCCGTCGGGCGCGTCTACCGCCGGGACGCGGACGTCACGCACATGCCGATGTTCCACCAGGTCGAGGGGCTTTGGGTCGACGACCGGGTGACCTTCGCCGGGCTCAAGGGCCTCCTCACCGACGTCCTTCGGGCGTTTTTTGCCCGCGAGCTTCCCGTTCGCTTCCGCCCGTCGTACTTCCCCTTCACGGAACCCTCGGCCGAGGTCGACGTGGGCTGCGTCTTCTGCGAAGGGGCGGGCTGCCGGGTGTGCAAGGGAAGCGGCTGGCTCGAAGTCCTGGGTTCGGGCCTCGTCCACCCGGCGCTCTACCGTCGCCTCGGGATCGACCCCGAGCGCTGGTCGGGTCTCGCCTTCGGCCTCGGGGTGGAACGCCTCACGATGCTCCGCGAGCGGGTCTCGGACATCCGCTATTTCTACGACAACGACCTCCGGTTCCTCCGTTCCCCCGGGGGCGAGAGCTACGTATGCGACTGAGCCTCGGCTGGCTTCGCGAGTGGGTCGACTGGGGAGGGGAGGAGCAGACGCTCCTCGAGCGCCTCCCGCTCCGCGGCTTCGAGATCGAGTCCGTCGCTCCCTTCCGCGTGGGTTTCCGCGGGGTTCGCCTGGCGCGGATCGCGCGCTCGAGCCCCTTCGAGGGACGGGGAGGGGCGGTCTTCGAGCTCGACCTCGGGGGGACGGACCGGCCCCGGGTGGTGAGCACCGACCCGCGTCTCGCCGCCGGCGACTGGGTGGCCTACGCCCCGCCGGGGGCCACGACCGCCCTCGGGGTCGTGGAGGCCCGCGCCGTCGGGGGCGTCGCCTCCGAGGGCATGCTCTGCTCGTGGGCCGAGCTTGGACTCGGGCGCGAGGGCGATCGGGTGCTCGTCGTGCCGGATCCCGGGGCCCCGCCCGGGACGGGCTTCGACGCGCTCCTCGGGGTGGGGGACACGGTGGTCGAGATTGCCGTGACGCCGAACCGGGGCGACTGCATGAGCGTTCACGGTCTCGCGCGGGAGATCGCGGCCCTCTTCCGCGTGCCGCTCCTTCGCCGTCCCCCGTCCCCCCTCGAGGGGCCGTGGCGCGAGGATCTTCGCATCGAGGACCCGGAGACCTGCTCCTGGTTCGGTCTCTTTCCGGTCACCGCCGTCCGCCCCCGGCGTCTCTCGCTCGGGCGGAGGCTTCGTCTCGAACAGGCCGGGGTGTCCTCGCAGCACCCGCTGGTCGATCTCACGAACTACGTCCTTCTCGAGCTCGGCCAGCCGCTTCACGCCTTCGACGCCTCCTGCCTCGGGGAGGGGGTGTCCGTCCGCTGGGGACGGACCGGGGAGAGCCTCGAGCTCCTCGGCGGCGAGAGCTTGGCGCTCGGCCCGACCCATCTCGTGGTGGCCGACGCCGAGGGGGCGCGTTCGCTCGCCGGTGTCCTCGGAGGGAAGACAAGCGCCCTTGGCGAGGAGACACGCACGGCCTGGGTGGAGGCCGCGCATTTCGACCCGCGGGCCCTCGGGCGCCGCCCGGAGCGGCTCCGGATCGTCACCGACGCGGCGCAGCGCTTCGAGCGCGGCGTCGACCCGACGCTTCCCCCGGTGGCTCTCGCCCGTCTCCACGAACTCCTTGACGAGGAGGGGGTGGGAACGATCGGCGGGCCGATCCGTCGCACGCTCGCGGGCGAGCGGCCCCGCCGCCGGATCACGCTTCCCGTCGGCGAGGCCGGGCGACGCCTGGGTTGCGCGGAAGAAAGCCTTGACGTCGCGGGGCATCTTCGCTCCCTCGGACTCGAGGTGAGCCCGCTCGCCCGGGCCTACGAGGTCGTCGTCCCCCCGCACCGCTTCGATCTCGAGGAGCCCATCGATCTCGTCGAGGAGGTGGGGCGTCTCCACGGGTTCGAGAACATCGAGACCGAGACGCCGGTGGGACGGCTCGCCCCCCCCGCCGTCCGCGATCTCACATCCCGTCACCGCCTCGAGGAAAGGATCCGCCGTTTTCTCACGGCCCGCGGCTACGACGAGTGCCGTCATCTCGCGCTGGTCGACCCCGACTCGGCCCGGCGTCTTGAACCCGATCTTGACCCCGTTGCCCTTACCCACCCCCTTTCCCGCGACGCCGCGGCCCTCCCCACAACCCTCTGGGAGCGTCTCCTCCTCACCGCTTCGGCGAACCTCCGCCGCCAGCAGGAAGCGGTCCGCATCTTCGAAATCGGCACCGTGTTCCGGCGCGATTCCGCCGATTCCGCCACCGTCCACGAGCGTCGTGTCCTGGCGGCCCTGGGCGTGGGCGCGGCCTTCCCCGCCCGCTGGTGCCACGAGAAGCGCGCCTACGACTTCCACGATCTCAAGGGGGATCTCGAGGACCTTCTCCGCGCGCTCGGTTACGGCGAGGGCAAGGAAGCGGCGCGAAAATCCCGCTGGAGCGTGGACCGCCACCCCGCGCTCAACCCCTACGCCACCGCCTCTCTCTTCGTGGACGAGGCGCGCTCCGGCGGGATTGGCCATCTCCGCCCCGAACTCTCGGAGGCCTACGGGATCGACGGAGATGTCTTTCTTTTCTCTTTTGATATCAGTGAAATAGAAGACAATCATCACGTAACATATGAAGATCCTCCCCGCTACCCGATGGTCGTTCGTGATCTCGCCTTCGTTCTTTCGACCGAGTGCCCGATCCAGGATCTCGTCGAGGCGTTTTACCGCGAAGGAGGAGAGTTCCTGCGCGCGGTCGAGGTTTTTGACCTCTACACCGGTAAGGAAATGCCCGAGGGGCGGCGCGGTGTGGCCCTGCGCTTGACGTTTGCCGACGGACATGGCACTCTATCGGACGCGACCGTTTCGAAGGTGCTGTCGCATCTCGTTGAAGTCGTGGAGGGGAGGTTCGGTGGCCAAGTACGCGGATAAAGAGCTCCCGTCTCTGACCAAGGCGCAAATCGCCGCGGAGATCCATCAGCGGATCGGGCTGAGCAAGAAAGAGAGTCTTGAACTCGTCCAAAACTTCTTTGCGGTCCTGTCCGAGTCGCTGGAGGAGGGGTACACCGTCCGTATCTCGGGATTCGGGAACTTTGCCCTTCGCGACAAGGGACCGCGGCCCGGGCGCAATCCCCGCACCCTCGAGGATGTCCCGATCGAGGCCCGCCGGGTCGTGACTTTTCACGCCGGACAGAAGTTGAGAAAGCATGTCGATGGTTATGCTGGAAAACGGAAGTAACGGCAGCGACGGGCTTCCGCCGATCCCGGCGCGACGCTACTTCACCATCGGGGACGTGAGCCAGCTCTGCGGCGTCAAGCCCCATGTCCTGCGCTACTGGGAGCAGGAATTTCCCCAGCTCCGCCCGGTCAAGCGCCAGGGCAACCGCCGCTACTACCAGCGGCAGGATCTCCTCCTCGTGCGCCAGATCCGCTCCTTGCTGTATGATGACGGCTACACGATCGTGGGAGCACGGCAGAAACTCGAGGGGACCGAGGCCCAGAAGGACAGGAGCCAGAGGGCCCAGATGGCCCGGGAACTCCGGTTCGAACTCGAGGAAGTGCTCCAGATTCTCCGCCGCTGAGGCGGATGGTGAAGGGACGTCGGGGTGTAGCGCAGCCTGGTAGCGCACCTGCATGGGGTGCAGGTGGTCGGAGGTTCAAATCCTCTCACCCCGACCAAGATCGATTCTTCATGACTTCGGTCTCGGCGCCAAGGGGTCCCGTGCCTGTGGCTTCGCGGCGATGCCTTGTCGCCCGCCTCGATCAAGATTACATCTCCAGAGGGCGCCGGCCGGCTTGG
>JAKAQQ010000096.1 GCA_021819635.1 Pseudomonadota bacterium | reverse complement strand
CGAGGCCCTGGCCTTCGCCGAGGCCGAAGGCCTCGATCTCGCGACCCTCGCCCCGGCTCTCGGTCACGGCGCGGCCGGGAGCTGGTTTCTCGAACACCGCTCCCCGAACATGATCGCCCGCCGCTTCCCGCTCGGGTTCCGCATGCGCCTTCACGCCAAGGACCTCGAGATCTGCCGGCGCATGGCCGCCGCCCGCGGGGTCCAGCTCCCGCTCGCCGAGATGACGCTGCTTCACTACCGCCGGCTCGCCGCCCACGCCGAGGAGGACGTCTCGGCGCTCTTCCTGCTCAAGCAGGCCCTCTTTTCCGAACGACGATGAACGTCCGCGGCGGCGAGGAGGCCGGGGAGGATCGCGGTCTCGCCTTCCTCCCGGATCTCTGCGGGCGGCGCGAGGTCCTCGGACTCGTGAACCTCGCCGCCCTCACGGCGATCGTCGTCACGCTCCTGCGCGCCCCCTTCGGCCCCGGGTTCTGGGAGGCCCTCGGAGCCAACGCCTTCTTCGTGCTCTGGATCGCGCTCCTCTCGGCGGCGGCGATGTGCACGGCCCGCCGCCGCCTCGCGCGTTGGCCGCGGCGGGGGGCGCTCCTCGTGCTCTACATCGGCCTTCTGGTCTGCGCGGCCGCGGTGGCCCTGGCGACGCGCCTTCTTCTCCCGGCGGGGGTGGGTCTCGACGCCACCGGGATCGCGCGCACGGTGGCCGCCGCGGCCATCGTGGACGGGCTTGCGCTTCGCTATCTGGTGGTGCTCGAGTCGGGCAAGCGCGCCGTCCGGCGCGAGGCCCGGGGTCGTTTCCACGCCCTCGAAGCGCGGCTCCGGCCGCACTTCCTGTTCAACACCCTCAACACGTTGGCCGCCCTCGTGCGCCACGAGCCCGAGCGGGCGGAGCGCGCGGTCCTTGATCTCGCCGAACTCTTCCGCGCGAGCGTTGAGCGGGCCGGAGGGGTGGCCACCCTCGGCGAGGAGATCCGCCTGGCCGAGCGCTACCTCGCCCTCGAGGAGCTGCGCCTCGGCGAACGTCTCGCCGTCCGCTGGCGTTGCGCGGACCTGCCCGGCGACGCGCTCGTGCCCTCGCTTCTCCTCCAGCCGCTGGTCGAGAACGCCGTCTACCACGGGCTCGAGTCCAGCCCGGAGGGCGGAACGATCGAGATCACGGGCGCCCGTGGCCCCGGGGGCATCGAGATCGTCGTCGCCAACAGTCTCGGGACGGGGGCGGGCCGTGGACGCGGCCGTGGCCTCGCCCAGGCGACACTCGCCGAGCGTCTCGCGCTTCTCTTCCCCGAGGCCCCGCCGCTCGAGGTCCGCCGCGAAGCCGACCGCTACGCGGTCGTCCTGCGTTTCCCGTACCGTCCCTCCGGGTCGGGCACCGAGGCCGCCCCCGCGGGCCCCGACGGAGGGTTATGATCGAAGGGACGTCCCGGGGACGCGGGGGGGGCGCGTGGAGACCCAAGTGAGCGGACGGGCGGGCGGAGCGGCGGAACCGGATCTCGGGGAGGCGCCCCTCTTCGTCATCGCCGACGACGAGCCGTGGGCGCGCCGCCGCCTGCGCGACCTCCTTCTGGCCCGCCTGCCCGACGCCCGCTTCGCCGAGGCGGGCGACGGGCGGCGCGCTCTCGAGGAAATCCGCCGCGGCCGCCCCCTCGCCGCTTTCCTCGACGTGCGCATGCCGCCGCCGGACGGCCTCGAGGTGGCCCGCCTCCTGCGTGCCGAGGGCCGCGACACCCCCCTTGTCTTCACCACCGCCTACGGCGACTTTGCGTTGCCGGCGTTCGACGTCCTGGCCCTCGGCTACCTCCTCAAGCCGGTCGACGACGAGCGCCTCCTGGCGGTCCTCCACCGGCTGGCCGACGTCGCCGGGCCGGGCCGGGACGCCGGCCCCCGCCTCGTCGTCCGCCGCACCGGCGGCGAGCGCGTGAGCCTGCCGCTTGCGCGTCTTTGCTACTTCGAGGCCCGCGAAAAGTTCGTCCTCGCCGTCGCCCGCGACGCCCGCTACGTCCTCGATCTCACGCTGCGCGAACTCGAGGAACGCTACGGGGCGGAACTCCTGCGGGTCCACCGCCGCACGCTCGTCCTGCGCTCCCGTCTCGAGCGCCTACTTCTCGACGGGGACGGGCGAGCCCGGGTGGTCCTGCGCGGTGTCGAGACCCCCCTGCCGGTGAGCCGCCGCCATCTCGCCGAGGTCCGCTCGGCCTTCGCCGACGAGGCGGGGGCGCCCCTCCCGCCCTGAAAAAGACCGTCTTCCACCGGGGGGGGGCTTGTCAGGCCCGCTCCTTTCTTCATATACTCGGACGGTTCCCGCCGCCGAGGCCCGTCCGATGCGTCGTTTCGCCTCCGCTCTCCTCTTTTCCGCGCTCGGTTCGGCCCCGCTTCTCGCGGCCCCCCCGCCGCCCCCCCCTCCGGCTCCTCCGCCGTTGGCGCCCCCGCCGCTCTCCGCGCTCTATCCGCACGCCGTCACGACCGTCCACAGCGTGCGGGCCGACGGCCGCACGCTCCACTACAACGCGACGGCCGGGACGATCCTGCTGCGCGACCGCAAGGGGGCGCCCACGGCGCGGATGTTCTACATCGCCTACACCGAGCGGGGCGTGCGTCACCCCTCCCGGCGGCCCCTCACCTTCGCCTACAACGGCGGGCCGGGTTTTGCTTCGGCGTTGGTCGACATCGGTGGCTTCGGCCCGCGGCGCATCGTCTGGCCGGCTCCGGGCAACACCCGCGCTTACGCGCCCCCCTACCGTCTCGTCCCCAACCCCGCGACGCTGCTTCCGGCCACCGACCTCGTGTTTGTGGACGCCGTCGGCACCGGCTACAGCCGCATCGTGGGGGCGGGCCAACCCTCCATGTTCTACGGGGTGAACGCCGATGGCCGCGCCTTCGCCCAGTTCGTGATCCGCTACCTCACGAAGACCGGACGGTGGAACTCGCCGAAATTTCTGCTCGGCGAAAGCTACGGGACGACGCGCTCGGCCGTCCTCGGTAACGATCTCGTCGACGACGGCGTGTATCTCAACGGCATCGTCCTCTGCTCGACGGTTCTCAACTTCCCGACCATCAATTTCGCCCCGGGCAACGAGCTCCCCTACGAACTCTATTTGCCCTCGTACGCCGCCGTGGCCTGGTACCACCACCGCCTGCACCCGCGGCCGAAGAACCTCGCCCTCTTCGTCCGCCGGGTCGAGGCCTTCGCCGAAGGGCCCTACGCCCGCGCGCTTTTCGCCGGCGACACCCTCCCGCGTGCCGCCGCCCGGCGTCTCGCCGCCGTCCTCGCGCGCGACACCGGGATTGCGGCGCGGACCTGGCTCAAGGCGCATCTGCGGCTCACGCTCCCCGTCTTCATGCGTCTCGTCCTCGGAGGGCGCGAACGCCAGACCGGCCGTTTCGACGCCCGCTTCTCCCTGCCCATCCTCCAGCCCATGCTCGGGGTCCCCGGCGGAAGCGACCAGGGGGCGACGACGAGCGCGATCTGGGGGGCGCTCACCTCGACGTTCGTGACCTACGTGCGTCGGAGTCTCCGCTACCGCACGGATCTCCTCTACCGGCAGAACAGCAACCGCGTTTTCCACGCCTGGAAGTGGTCCTACCTTCCGCCGCTCCACGAGACCGACGAGGACGTGGGCACGATGGCCGACGTCAACGTCGCCCCCGCGCTCGCGCGCGCGATGGTGAACGACCCCGCCCTCCATCTCCTCTCGGAAAACGGCTACTTCGATCTCGCGACGCCGTTCTTTGCCACCGTCTACACGCTCCACCACCTGCGTCTCCCCCCGGCGCTCCGACGCCACGTCGTCATCCAGTACAACGCCAGCGGCCACATGCTCTACCTCAACCCGTCGGCGCTCCCGCGTCTTGGGCGGCGCATCGACGCGTTCATCACGGAGGCCTCCCGCTGAGGGCGCGCGCCGCGGCCCCGACCGGGGGGCGGGGGACGGGCGGCGTGCTGCGTCTCGCCACGCGCCGCACCCCCCTCGCCCTCGCCCAGACGGCGGCCGTGGCCCGCCGTCTGGCCCTTCTTGACCCGGGGCTCGAGTGCACGCCGGTTCCGCTGACGACCCGCGGCGATACGCTTCTCGAGGGACGCCTGGACGCGCACGGCGGGAAGGGTCTTTTCATCAAGGAACTCGAGCGCGCGCTCGAGCGGGGAGAGGCCGACGCCGCCGTCCATTCCCTCAAGGACGTCCCGGCGGTCCTGGCCCCGGGCTTCCGCCTCGCGGCCGTGCTGCCGCGCGACGAGGCGCGCGACGCCCTCGTGGGCGCCCGCGGGCTCGAGGATCTCCCCCCGGGCGCGCGGGTCGGAACGTCCTCGCGCCGCCGCGAGAGCCAGCTCCTCCGGCGGCGCCCGGACCTCCGCGTGCTGCCCGTGCGGGGCAGCCTGGGCCGCCGCCTCGAACGGCTCGAGGCCGGCGACTGCGACGCCCTGATGCTGGCCGCCGCCGGTCTCTGGCGCCTCGGCTGGGGGGAGCGCGTCGACGCCCTTCTCCCCGTCGACGATTTTGTCCCGGCGATCGGCCAGGGCGCCCTCGCCGTCGAGGTGCGCGCCGACGACCGCCGCTTCGACGATCTCTGGCGGGGCGTGCACGACGCCGCGAGCGCCCGGGCGGTGCGCGCCGAGCGCGTCTTCGGCCGCGCGCTCGGCGCCGACTGCACGACGCGGCTTGC
>JAKAQQ010000095.1 GCA_021819635.1 Pseudomonadota bacterium | reverse complement strand
CGCCCCGAGGTGTTCCACCCGGGCTCCGGGAGGGCCGTGGCGCAACCAGCGCTCCAGGTCCTCGACACGGTCCGCGGGGCCGCAAATCAGGACTTCGACCGATCCGTCGGGAACGTTACGAACCCAGCCGACAAGATTCCGTCGACGGCCCTCGGCCAGGGTCGCCACACGGAAACCCACCCCCTGCACTCGTCCCTCGACACGAAAGCGCCTGGTGACGTTCAAGGCAGAACCCAAAAAAGTCATGCGTGGACCGACGTACGGCGTGGCGAGGGACGCCGCGTTGACGGGCCGAGAAGGCCGACAGTCCGGGACGGGCACGGCAAGGATTCACCCACCGCGTCACAAGGAGGCGGGCTTCGCCACCTGAGAGAGTTCCTTTCAACCCGGAACCGGGATCGCTTCCGTTTCCTCACATTCGGGTCCGAACCGCACATCCACGCCGGGGACGAACCTAGTACGGAAAGGCTCAACACCCCGAGAAGGGGATCCTCCAGAGTCTCAAGGTGGATGCTGTGGCCTTCCCAAAAAAGAACCCCACCGCCCGGCTTGGGTAGTGGGGTGATCGTCTCGGCCCACTGCAGCCCGACTGTTGAGGCCGGGCTGCAGAGATACCTTGCCGCTCTCAGAAGGGGGTGCCCTGCTGGGAGCTGAGCCACGCGCGATCCTTGGGAAGCGCCTGACCGTTACGCCACGGACCACGGGTGCGGGCGTAGCGGACGGCGCTCTTGACGGCGCTCTTGACCGGGTTGAGGACGACCTTGAGCCGCTCGTTCGGGTAGATCAGGTCCGGATTGTGGATCTTGCCAGCGTTGCTACGATACAGGAGCGGCCACTCGAAGGAATTGCCGTAAATCGAGCTCTTCCCGGCGATCGCCCAGAGGCTGTTGCCACGCACCACCGTGTAGGTGGTCCGGGCCGCTTTGAGCTCCGCAAGAAGCCGGCTCAGCGTGTTGTACGCCGTACGACCGCGGCCGTTCTCGATGTCGGCCTCGCCACCCGCGAGCTCGTTCTGCTCGTGCGCGTTGAGGTTCGTGTAGTTCTTGACCTGATGCAGCACCGCCTTGGCTTTGCCAAGCCAGTAGCTGTTGACACAAGCGTCGGCTTCACGGCGCGCCTTGCCGGCGAGCTGCTGGGCCTTCATGTTGTCGGGAATCTTGGCGTGGGCAGCAGTCAGGGCCTCGTTGACAAGGCTCTGCTCGCCCTGCGTCTGGCAACCGACGTGCTCGGCCCGCGCGACGGCTTTTTTGGCCGCGGCGATGGCCGCCAGCGTGGCTGCGCTCGGTTTCTTGGGGGGCGGCGGGGGCGTCGGCTTCGTGGCGCACGCGGCAAGAGCCACGCTCAGACACGCCGCCGTCACCACCAGTTTCGGCGAGATTTTTTTCATGGGTCACTCCTCAATGCGGTACGACCATAACCATAAGACCGTGTGCTCGGGCAGGCGGCCATCATCACCGCCTATCCTCGCTTATAGAATGGCACGAAATCACGCCCATTGCAAGCCCGCCCACGCAACCGCGGCGTGTCACGGGCGCGTCGCGGGCCCGCCCGCCGGGACCGGATCAGGACGACGGGTGGGCGCTGGGCCGGCCGGCGGTCGCCGGGGGCGACGGACACTCGTGAAGAAGGCGGGGAGACATCCCGGGCCGCAACGACACAGTGTGCAGCATGACCAAAGCCTCGAACGCCCGGCGGCGGGCACGGAAGGCACTGCGCTGGGCCATCGGGTAGTCGTGGATGCTCAGCGCGTAGCGCGCGTCCTCGAGCCAGCGGCGGGCGGCGACGGTGGCCTCTTCGGCCGCGGCGCAGCGGGCGGCCCCGGCGGCGCGTGCCGCGTCGATGGTCTGGCGGGCGTCGCTCATCTCCTGAACCGGTGGGGGCGTGCAGGCCGCGCACACAAGGGCAAGGACCCCCACGAGCACCGCGCTGAGCGGGCGTCGAACACCCGTTCGCGCCGTCGCGGCGGAACCGGCCACCCTCATCGTCCGCCTCCCACAGCGACCTCGGACATTGATCGGAGCACCTCGCGTGCGAGCCCGATGCCGATTCTACGCTTTTGCCGCGCCGACTCGTGGAGGAGGGCGCCCGCGAGGGCGCCGAGGGTCGTGAGGTCGCGCGGCGCGTGGGCGTCGATCCAGGCCAGGACAGCCTCCCCGACCGGCGTCCGCCGGGCCGCGAAAAAGGCACGAAGAACGGCGAGACGCTCGGCCTCGTCCGGGGAACGAAGCCGCACGGCCTCCGCCGCGCGCAGACGCGAGGCGACGTCGGGAAGGATCCACCCTTCCCCGATCTCCCCCTCCTCCCCGTCCGTCAGAAGCACGCCCGTCGGTTGCGCCGCCGACTCCACAAGCAAGGAAAGCAGCGCCTCCTCGGAGGCCCGTTGGCCGCGGAGAGCCCCGATCCCGTCGAGAGCGAGGCAGGCGTAGCGCTCCCAGCCCCCGGCGGCGAGGAGAAGACGGGCGGTCTCCGTCCCGGCGGCGGCGAGATCGAGGTACACGGCCTCCGCGCCGCCCTCGCGCACTTCCGCCACGAGGGCCCGGGCCAGATGGGATTTGCCGCTTCCGCGCGGACCCAGAAGGAGGAGGGAGCCCCGGCGTCCGCCTTCCTCGAGGCACGCGCGGGCATAGGCGCGGAGCCGTGCGACCGAGGTCCCGTTGGTCGATCCGAGGTAGTTGGAAAAACGGTCCGGTGGGGAAGGGACAAGAGGCAGGGGCTCGCCCCGCGGAACAGGACGAGGCGACGCACGGCCCCGACCCCGAACGGGCCCGGAACGATCCATCTAGACCGACCGCGCCCGGTCCCGGAGCTGGCCGAGGGCCGGCCAACCGTACGCCCAGACGTAATCGATCCCCGAAAGCACGGTGGAAACGGTCACGGCCCCGGTGGCGAAGGCCACCCACCAGACTGCGAGATGAAGGTAGGGTCCTTCGGCCAGCAGCAGGGCCACAAACAGGAATTGGACCACCGTGTTGAGTTTGCTGATGCGCGTCGGCTTCACGTTGAGACGTCCCATGATCCGCCGATAAGCGTACGCACCGGTTGCGATCACCAGATCCCGCAGAAACACGAGCGCGAGCAACCACGGGGGAACGAGGCCGACGAGCGTCAGAGCAAGGAAGGCGCCCGAGAGCAGAAGTTTGTCGGCGGCGGGATCAAGAAGGCTACCGAGGGTCGTCGTCCAGCCGCAACGCTTGGCCAGAAAGCCGTCGAGCCCGTCGCTCAGGGCGGCCACGAGGGCCAGCGCCAAGGCCGCGCGCGGGCGCCCGGACACGACGCACAGGAACAGCGGGATAACGAGAAGGGCACGGAGCAGGCTGATGGCGTTGGGGAGACGGCGCCATCGGGACTCGACGTTCACGGCCGGTAGCGGAAGCGCAGGGAACCTGTTCTTCCGGGAGCAACAGCCGGCGGCAGGGCCACAAGCCGGTCGCTCAACACGAGGATCCGTTCAAGACGGGCCAAGGGAAGACGCGTCTCGAGACGCCAGACCGCCAACCCCTGGGCCGCGGTCTCCTCAAGCGAAAGTCTCCGGACGCCGAGCACGCGCCCGAGCAGCCGGCCGATCGAAACGACCGCCGACAGGTGATCGACCCCCTCGACCCGAACGCGTACGGGGCGCTCCTTCCCCCCGGGAAGGAGCGCGTCGCGGGCCGCGAAGACGGCCACCAAACGGCGCACGAGATGATGGAGGACCGAACGGCGGGTCGCCTGCGGACGGCTCGTCCAGCGTCCGCGGACGCCGCCGGGAGACCAGAGGCGGAAGCGGCCACGCCACCCCCCCGATCCGACACTCTCGAGTCTTCCGGCAACGAGGGCGTCGAAGGCGTAACGGCGGTGCAGTTTCGAGGCGAGCGTGGCCAGGGGCGTGGTGGCGAGAACACCGGGCGCAAGGAGCCGCAGGTCCCTGAGGTCCACGACCGGAAGCATCACGGGGAGCCCGCGCCGCTGGGCTTCACGATCGAACGACGCCTTCAGGTGCGCCAACGAGGCGGCGCCGAGGAGCCGGCGGACGGCGGTGCCGGGAAGAGAGACCACGCAGAGCACGCGCGGGCGTTCGCGTCCCCAGACGGCCATGCCTCCGGCAAACAGGGTTCGCATGAGATCGCGCGCGTCGAACCGGACCCAGAGGCGGAATCCTCCGGCGGCGGGCGCGCGTGTGTACCCGTACTCGGCGATCCAGTGACGCGGGTCGCCCAGAACCGCGGCAACGGCGGGGGATTTTTTCGCAGACGCGAGGCGCACGCCGAGCCGGCGCAGGACGGCGCGGGCCGCCTTGGCCAGCAGGGGTCCGGGATCGGCCGGGGGAACGGGACCGGCCGCAAGGTCGACACGAAAGAGCCCGTGGACAATGGCCGCGCGCGCCGGAGCGACCAACACACCCGCCATCCCCAGAGCGAGGACGGCGCAGAAAAGACGACCCCGGACCCGGGGAGACAGAACACGACGGCGGGCGGGGGGGGCCTCGAAGATCACGACAGACGCGGCACAAGGACTCTTTTGTAAGATAGCACAGGCCCGCCGCTCACCCCCCCCCGCCCCCCGACGGCCCACACCCAGGAGCCCGCCGACATGCCCAATCCCGGCGCGACTTACCGCGAGGCCGGCGTCGACATCGACGCCGGCAACAGGCTTGTCGAACGCATTGGCCCCC
>JAKAQQ010000094.1 GCA_021819635.1 Pseudomonadota bacterium | reverse complement strand
GAGGCCATCAACCTTGTGGCCAACAGTTTCGGCCAGGCTTTCGTCCATGCGGGCGACGAAATCGTCCTCACCGAGATCGAGCATCACTCGAACATCGTCCCGTGGCAAATGCTCTGTGCCCGAACGGGCGCGCGTCTTCGCGTCATTCCGATTAACGAAGCCGGCGATGTGGATCTCGAGAAAGCAGCAGAGATCATCGGTCCGCGCACACGTCTCGTGGCCTTTGCTCATGTTTCGAACGCCCTCGGAACGATCCTCCCGGTCGCGGAACTGACCGCTCTGGCCCACGCCCACGGCGCCGCCGTGCTGATCGACGGGGCGCAAGCCGCGTCGCACCTTGCCGTCGATGTTCAGCGTCTTGATTGCGACTTTTACGTCTGTTCGGGTCACAAGATGTACGGGCCCACCGGGATTGGTGCCCTCTACGCACAGGAACGCTGGCTTGAGGTCATGCCGCCCTGGCAAGGAGGAGGCGACATGATCGAAACGGTCCGTTTCGACAGGACGACCTATGCCTCCGCGCCCGCCAAGTTCGAGGCCGGGACCCCCAACATTGCGGGCGCCTGCGGACTGACCGCAGCCCTGCACTATCTTCAAGGGCTCGGGCTCTCGCGCATCGCCCGTCACGAACACGATCTTCTCACCTACGCCACGTCCCGCATGGCCGATCTCAACGGCGTGCGCATCGTCGGCGAGTCGGCCCGCAAAGCGGCGGTTCTCTCGTTCGTGGTCGACGGGATTCACCCCCACGATGTGGGGACACTCTTCGACCAGTACGGCGTCGCGGTGCGCGCCGGTCACCATTGCGCCATGCCCACCATTGACCGCTACCGGGTTCCGGCCACGGTACGGGCATCGTTCGCGCTCTACAACACGCGCGAGGAAGTGGACCGTTTCTTCGAGGCGTTGACCCATGTTCGAGAGGTTTTTCTCCCATGAGCCAGAATCTTGTCCTCTATCAGGAAATCATCCTGGATCATAACCGCCACCCGCGAAACTTCGGGCATCTCGACCCTTGCACGCATCACGCACAGGGTTTCAATCCCCTCTGCGGCGACAAAATTCTGCTGACCTTAAACGTCGACCAGGACGGTCGCATCAGCGACGTCGCGTTCGAGGGGTCGGGCTGCGCCATCTCCGTGGCTTCCACGTCCCTCATGACCGAAGCCCTCCGCGGCCTCACGACCGACGAAGCCCGGGCTCTCGCCGGGTCGATCCACGACCTCGTTGTCGAAGGTCGCGAAACCGCGTTTCTGGAACAGGAGGCGTACGCACGTCTCAAGGCGCTTGGCGGCGTTCACGAGTATCCCGCCCGCGTCAAGTGCGCCACCCTCGCCTGGCAGACTCTCCGTGCCGCGCTTGAAGGGCGGACGGGGGACGTGTCGACAGACCTGCGTCTCTGAGCAACCATGCCCCGCGTTTACGAACCCGTCCGCTTCGCCCGTGACTGCAGCGCCGCTCTTGTGCCTTCGGGCGCCGAGGTGATTGTTCCCGAAGGAGCCGAGGGTACGCTCACCCAAGCGCTTGGTGCCAGCTTTACCATCTACGTAGGCGGGAGCCTCCTCCGGATCAAGGGGGCCGATGCCGACGCCATCGGGCACGAGCCCCCTCCCCCTGTCCCGATCCCCGAGCATCCGGGGGTGGAGGATATCGAGAAACTCGTGCGCGATCAGCTGCGCGAGGTCTACGACCCGGAAATCCCCATCAATATTGTGGATCTCGGGCTCGTGTACGCACTTTCGGTGGAACCCTTGTCCGGGGACACGGGTCGTTTTCGTGTCGCGGTCACCATGACCCTGACCGCGCCCGGCTGCGGAATGGGCGGGGTGCTGGTCGAGGAGATCCGCTCGCGGATGGCCGCGATCCCGCCCATTGAGGACGTGCAGGTTGATCTCGTTTTTGATCCGCCCTGGGACATGAGCCGGATGTCGGAAGAAGCCCGCCTCGAGTCCGGGCTCCTCTGACTGGTGCAGATGTTCGCCCCGGGCGTTCCGCTCCGCGTGTGGAGAGGCGCCCCACCGGACGCCACCCTTGATGACCGGAGGTGAACCTCTTCTCCTCAGATCTCAACATCCCGCCTGACCTTCGGCTCTCCGCACGCCAGGCCGTCGTACCTCCCGCCCTTCGTCACGCCGCCACCCTCCAGAGCGCGTTGATGCGAGCCAGTCGACCCGTGCGAGGGTCTCGATCAAAATGGTGCGCTTCACGCCGAAGCAGCGGCACACGGCTAACTTGGACATGCCGACGTTCGGCTCGGCGATCTTGGTGTCCAAGCTTCGACCGCTTCTTGGATCGCCATGCGCTGCCCGAACTCGCCGACGGCACCCCAAGGCGGGCCGCGATCCCCGCGATCGTGCACGAGCACGGGGAGGCCTGATGCTCGACGGGGGATTATTCGAGCGGCTCGCGGATCCCGCATCCGCACTCGTCGCGCTCTCTTGGCCTTCGTCGGCGCGCTTGACTTCTGGCGGCTTGACCCGAATTTATGAGACCCGAGTGGCCCCGAAAAGATGAGACGTGACAGTCTGCGTACAGCGACAATGGTTTCCAGAGGCGGTGCATGAGCGGTTTTACTGACCTTTTTCTCCCGTGGTCAATCACACGTTTCCGGAATACCGGACGCCGCTTGCGCTAGTGCGTTCAAAGTAATAAGATGTATTCAGTGCAATCATTCGTCAAAGGTGATGCGATGGCAATGCTGACAGTGCGCAATCTGCCGGACGACGTGCACCGTGCGTTACGGGTACGGGCCGCTCAACACGGGCACAGCACCGAGGCTGAGGTCCGCGAGATTCTGGCCATGGCGGTCAAGCCGGAGGCGCGTGTTCGCGTGGGTGAGGCCTTGGCGGCATTGGGCCGCAAGATCGGCCTGGGCAACGAGGACTTCGAGATCTTCGACCGAGCAAAAGACAAGACACCGGCCGAACCGCTGAGGTTTGAATGATCGTCCTCGATACCAACGTCGTTTCCGAGGCGATGAAACCCGAGCCGCATCCGGCCGTACGTGCATGGCTGAACGATCAAGCTGCTGAAACGCTGTACCTGTCCAGCGTGACGCTGGCCGAGCTACTGTTTGGCATAGCGGCGCTCCCTGCCGGTAAGCGCAAGGATATGTTGGCGCAAACCCTTGACGGTCTGTTGGGGTTATTCAGGGATCGGGTGCTGCCCTTCGATACCGATGCGGCACGGCGCTATGCCGAGTTGGCAGTGACGGCCAAGACCGGCGGCCGTGGATTTCCAACATCTGACGGCTACATCGCTGCGATCGCGGTTTCGCGGGGTTTCATGGTGGCGTCACGCGACATGTTCCCCTATGAGGCGGCCGGCGTGCCCATCATCAACCCGTGGGAAGCATAGTGAGATCAGAGGTTGTGTCCCTAACGGCTAACTTTGGTATGAAACCGTACCACCCTGGTTGCCGCGATTCAGAGTATGTCGGGCGAGCGTTCTTGTGAATGCCGGCCGGTAGGAGTTGATGCGGGACAACCCACTGCCGCCTCATGGATGACGGCATCATTGCCAAAGCCACAGTCGCCACGTACCAGAACAGGGCGCTGTTCAATACTCAGGGAGCCCAGTATGTCAAAGCGCTTCGGCGCAGAAGGTGGCCGGGGTGACGATGCGTGTGCGGCCGAAGCAACCGCGTTGCAGCAACCCGACGCGACGGTCGCCGGTCACGAGGTAGTCGGCTTCGCCTGCCAAGACCATCGCCAGCAGGAATCCATCGCTCGGATCGTTCGCCTCCACATCATCTGGCAGAGGCGGAGGGGCATCCAGGACGATGGCGCGCTGCATGTTGTTGACCATCGCGACAGCACGGTGAGCGGGCAGAACAATCTTGAGCTTTGGATAGCGGCTAGCGCGCCGCAATTCGTCGAGCTGCGTCGTCGATGTCACCAGATCGAAGCGTGCTGCGCGCCAGGCGCGGTAGATCGCATCCGGCGGGCCGTGCGGCGAAATCAGCGCGCCGAGCAGCACGTTCGTGTCCAGGATGACGCGCATCAGCGCTCACGCGCCCATTGCACCGCCTCGTCGATGAGATCGGTCAACTCGGCCTCGCTCATGCCGGCAGCAGCCGTTTTGGCTTGATCGACGGCTCGCTCCAGAAGATAGGCGCGCACAGCTTCCTCGATGAAGCGCGACAGATCGCCCTTGCGGCCGCCGCCCTGCGCGGCGATGAACATACGCACGGACTGATCCACCTCCGGCGAGACGGCAATGTTCCAGCGAACGGGATTCATAAGGCCCTCAAGAACGGTGTTTACGTGTATGGATGTTTATACACCTTTTTGCTGGGCGCGGCAATGGCTCGACAAAACGCTCGTTTAGCCAGAATGGATGGTCCGCCCCCACGGATCAACCGTTCTTCTGTCTTCGGCAGGATCCGCCGTCCGCGGCCACAGCAGGGCATGAGACGGACGGCGGACAGGCCACCTCAACCATCCTGGCGCTGGCCCGTCAACTCCGGTGCGCGGCTTCCCCCCGGGTAACGGCCTAGGGAGGGTCGTGGGGTCCTTCTCGGGAAGAAGCCGAAGGTGCCCCGGCCGTCATGACGAACGAGGGTTCAAAGCTGTAGACGAGAGTTCCCCCGAAAGGGCTCCACGTCACCAAGGAGACCACGGGATGCCGCACGGGGTGAGGCACGCGTCCCAACCACCGTGGGAGATGGGCGCGAAGAGATACGTAGAGCCGCGCGCGCTCTTGTCGGGTGA
>JAKAQQ010000093.1 GCA_021819635.1 Pseudomonadota bacterium | reverse complement strand
CGATCTGGCGCAGAGAATGCATTCGTAGAGGCCGTCCAGACGGGCACGCTCGTCGTGGCTTTGCAACCGTTCACGATCGCCCTCCGGCGTGTCGTTCTTGAGCCAGGGCTCGATCAGGGCGTACTGCGCGTAAAGGCCGTCGAGATCGGGAACGAGATCGCGCAGGACGGGCATGTGGGGAAGAGGGTAGATCTTCACGTCGCCCTTGATGCTGTCGATCGCCTTGGTGCACGCCAGCGTGTTCATGCCGTCGATGTTCATGGCGCAGGAGCCGCAAACCCCCTCGCGGCAGGAGCGGCGGAAGGCCAGCGTCGGGTCGACCTCGTTCTTGATGTAAAGGATCGCGTCAAGCACCATCGGCCCCATCCGCTCGAGGTCGAGCTCGTACACATCCATCCGGGGCACGGCCGGTGATTCCTCGGGGTTGTAGCGGTAGATATGGAACCGGCGGACGGACTTGGCTTCGTGATCGAGGCGGTGGACCCGGCCGGGGCGGATGCGGGAGCCTTCGGGAAGACGCAGCTGAACCATGGAAGAATCTCCGACGAACGGTCAGTAAACGCGGGCCTTGGGGGCGATCGAGGCCACGTCGCTCGTGAGGGGCTCCAGGCGGACCGGTCGGTACGTAAAGCGAACGCGCCCGTCGTCGCCAAGAGTCGCCTGGGTGTGCTTGAGCCATGTGTTGTCGTCGCGCGCGGGAAAGTCCTCCCGGGCGTGCGCGCCGCGGGATTCCTCGCGACGAAGCGCGCCTTCCGCCGTCACGATCGCGCAGCCCAGAAGGTTCTCGAACTCGAGCGTCTCGACGAGGTCCGTGTTCCACACGAGGCCGTGGTCGGACAGGCGCACGTCGACCGCGGCCCGACGGACCTCGTCGAGATCACGGCAGGCTTTCCCCAAGGTTTCCTTCGTGCGGAACACGCTGGCCTCGGTCTGCATGGTCCGCTGCATGCGCTCGCGGAGCCGGGCGGTGGGCTCCGTCCCCTTGGCGTGACGGAGGGTGTCGAAGCGCGTGACGATCCGGTCCGTCACCTCGTCGGGCACCGACGGGAGCCGGGCCCCGCCCTTGAGGGTTTCGCCGCAGCGGAGCGCGACGGCCCGCCCGAAGACGACCAGGTCCAGAAGCGAGTTCGACCCGAGCCGGTTGGCGCCGTGGACCGAGACGCAGGCGGTTTCGCCCACCGCAAAGGCCCCGGGAACGATGGTCTCGCGCCCCCGGTCGTCGACACGGCGGACCTCGCCGTGGTGGTTGGTGGGAACCCCCCCCATGTTGTAGTGCACGGTCGGAAGGACAGGAATCGGCTCGCGGGTGACGTCGACCCCGGCAAAGATACGGGCCGTCTCGGAAATGCCCGGAAGGCGCTCGTGAACAATCGCGGAATCGAGGTGCTCAAGATGCAGGTGCACGTGGTCCTTGCGCGGGCCGACCCCGCGGCCCTCGCGGATCTCGATGGTGATCGCCCGCGAGACCACGTCACGCGAGGCGAGATCCTTGGCGTGGGGAGCGTACCGTTCCATGAAGTGCTCGCCCTCGCTGTTCGTGAGGTACCCCCCTTCGCCGCGGACCCCCTCCGTGATGAGGCAGCCGGCTCCGTAGATCCCGGTGGGATGGAACTGAACGAATTCCATGTCCTCGAGGGGCAGGCCCGCGCGCAGCGCCATCCCGTTGCCGTCCCCGGTGCAGGTGTGGGCCGACGTGCAGGAAAGATAGCTCCGGCCGTATCCGCCGGTGGCCAGGACCGTGGCCTGACTCCGGAAGCGGTGCAGAGTCCCGTCGGCCAGATTCCAGGCGAGGACCCCCTGCACCCGACCCTCGTGAACGAGGAGGTCCAACGCGAAGTACTCGACGAAAAAGTTCACGCGGTGACGAAGCGCCTGCTGGTAGAGCGTGTGCAGGATGGCGTGGCCCGTCCGGTCGGCGGCAGCGCACGTCCGCTGCGCCGTGCCTTCCCCGTAGCGGGTCGTCATGCCCCCGAACGCCCTCTGGTAGATCTTCCCGTCCTCGCGGCGCGAGAAGGGAACTCCGTAATGCTCAAGTTCGACGACCGCCCGAACCGCCTCCCGGCACATGTATTCGATCGCGTCCTGATCCCCAAGCCAGTCCGACCCCTTGACGGTGTCGTACATGTGCCAGCTCCAATGGTCCTCACCCATGTTCCCGAGCGCGGCGCTGATCCCGCCCTGGGCCGCCACCGTGTGGCTGCGCGTGGGGAACACCTTGGTCACGCACGCGGTCGAGAGCCCGAGCTCCGCCAAGCCCACGGCGGCGCGCAGCCCCGACCCCCCCGCTCCGACGACGACCACATCGTGCGTGTGATCAATGATGGTGTAACTGGAGGTCGCCATGCTTACCTCGTAAAAACAACAAGTCGAAGCAGTTCAAAGACATCGGCTGCGAAGACGACGCCAAGCCCGAGGCGCAGAACCCAAAGCACCGTGAACCGGGCGGCCACCGCCGGGACGTAGTCCTCCACGACGCTCTCGAGCCCACGCAGGAGATGGTAGAAGAGCGCCGCCAGGAAGAGGGCGAAGAAAAACGCCGTCCAGGGTTGCGCGAGCCACAGGACGGCGGTGGCCCGGCCGCGGCCCAGCACCACGGGGAAGATCGTGAGCAGCCAGAACACGAACCCGATCAGGAGAACCGCACTGATGCGCTGGCCCAACCAGTGGTGGCTGCCGCGGTGTTGGGCCCCCAGGCCACGGACCCGTGCTCCGGCGTCGTCGATCATGATGGCCTCCTCACCTAAAAGAGTCGCGGGGTCCAGAAGACGATCGTGAGCACCAGGCTCAGGACCACGACCGTCCAGCCCGTCGCCACGTAGCGCACGCGTTCGAAACCCCAGCCGAGATCCCAAAAAAGATGGCGGAGGCCGTTGAGAAGGTGGTAGAAGAGAGCCCACGTCCAGGTCACGAGGAGAAGCGTCCCGACCGGCGTGTGGAAAAACGCGTCGTAGGCCCGGAACGCCGCGGGCGCATCGACGAGTGCCGTGAGCCAGGCGGACAGGGCCAGAGCGCCCGCCCCCAGCCAGAGCCCCGTCAGTCGATGCGTGATCGACAGAACGGAGGTGATCTGCCAGCGGTAGACCTGGATGTGGGGGGAAAGGGGACGGTGGAACTCGGGCATGAGCGCGTCTCGGCCGTGTTCAGAAATCGATGCACCGCCCGCGCCGTTCCCAGTCGCCGTAGCGCGTAGGCTCGGGACCGTGCGGCCCGCCCCTTTCTCGGGGCGGCTCCGGCCGGGCGAAAGAGCCGGGATCGGAAGGCGGCAAGGGCGGCGGCGCGGAGCCGTCGTTCGTGTCGTGCGTCGTCGCCCGCGGTTCGTCTTGGTGCATGCGCCTATTATAGGCATATTCATTTCAGCCCCCGAACGGATGCCGAACCCGCCGTCCCCGACCGCAAGGGATCTTCTCGACGAGGCCATCGAGCGCGAGGCACGGGCGTCCTCCGGACCCGCGCGGCTCGACGACACCGTTCTCGAGATCCGCGGAGCGGAGGCGCAAACGTTTCTCGACAGTATGTCCGCGACGGCGCTCGCGACGATCCCGCCGGGGCACTGGCGTGAGGCGCTCTTCACCGGCGCACAGGGCCGCGTGCTCGCGTGGTGCCGCCTCGCCGTCGCCGCCGAATCCTGTCTCCTCGCGGTTCCCGGGGAAGGGACGGGGGAGGAGCTCGAAGCGCACCTCGTCCGCCACCGGCTTCGGAGCCGCGTCACCATCGCGACGAGAGGCGACCTCGCGGTCTGGGGCGATCCGCGCGCGCCCGCCCGGGTGCCGGCCACCTCCACGGGCCCGTTCGTCGGGGGGGATCGCGACCCGCCGTACGGGTTGGAACCCGCCGGGATCGCGATCCGCGCGCCCGAACCGGGGGAGAAAGGCGATCCCCACGCGCTTCTGGCCTGGCGCCTTCAGGAGTTCCGCGAGGGCCGCGTCCGCCTGCCCGACTCCCTCTCCGGGGCGTTCACGGTCCCGGCCCTCGGGGCCCACGCGGTCTCGATGGTTGCGCTCCACAAGGGGTGTTTCCCGGGCCAGGAGGTCGTGCGCAAAATGCTTCGTCTCGGACACGGGAAACGCGTCCTCGCCTGGGGCGAGGCGAACGGATCTCTCGAGGCAGGCGCATCCCTCAACGATGAGGACGGGCAGGAACGCGCCACGGTTCTCGCCTCCCTGGCCAGCGCCGAGCGGGTGTTCGTGCAGCTCATCGTCCGCCTTGAACCGGGACACGCCGCTCCCTCTCTGCGCTCGCCCGAAAGCGGAACCTCGTGCAGGATCCTCGCTCTCATGCCCGCATCGTCCCAAGAGACGGGATAGACCGTCGGGGCTGCCCGCCGCGCCCCGGAGGAGTGAAGGAAGCCCGCCTCCCCGTGTCCCCTATTGTGACGACAACCACCGCGGGCACGGCCGGCGGCGCCCGTACCGCGAAAAGAATCCGGCTCCGTCGATTTTCGTGCCGGTGACCGGCCCGGTGCGGATCGATCTTCAGGAGGTCGTGCCTGCCCGCGTTCCGGGCGATCACGGCAAGGGTGGTCGAAACCCGGTCGGGAACCCCAAGCCCTGGGCTTGGCGGTTGAGAAAGCCTCGGAAGATCCGGGTTCAACGACCGTGCGAGTTCCGTCGGCCCGTGACCCGGATCAGCCTGGCGACGCGGGACGTTTGGCACCTGGCTGCCGTGGAGAAAAGGCCGTTCCGATACCGCTCGCCGGTCTCGCGGCGATCCTGCG
>JAKAQQ010000092.1 GCA_021819635.1 Pseudomonadota bacterium | reverse complement strand
CGATCTCCTCAACATGGGGGTGGGCGAGGCGGCGAGCGACCGTAAGAAGATCGAGAGCGCGGTGGCCGATCTCGCCCGCATCAGCGGGCAGAAACCCATCGTCACCCTGGCCCGCAAGTCGGTGGCCAGTTTCAAGATCCGCGAAGGCTGGCCGATCGGCTGCAAGGTGACGCTCCGCCGCGCGCGGATGTACGAGTTCCTCGACCGGCTGATCAACGTGGCGCTGCCGCGCGTCCGCGACTTCCGGGGGCTCAACCCGCGCGGCTTCGACGGCCGCGGAAACTACAGCCTCGGGATCCGCGAGCAGATCATCTTCCCCGAGATCGACTACGACAAGATCGACGTTCTGCGCGGACTCGACGTGACCATCACCACCAGCGCCGGGAGCGACGAGGAGGCGCGCGAGTTGCTGCGCGCGTTCTCGTTCCCGCTGCGCACCTGACCCCGACCGAGGAGGTTTCCGTGGCCAAGCGATGCATGATCAACCGCGAGCTCCGCCGCCAGGCGCTCGCCGCCCGCTACCGCGACAAGCGCGCCGCGCTCAAGAGCACGATCCTCGACGTCCGCACGGGCGAAGAGGACCGCACCGCCGCCGTCCGGGCCCTCGTGCGGCTGCCCCGCGACAGCGCCCCCGTGCGCCAGCGGCGCCGCTGCGCGCTCACCGGACGCCCCCGCGGGGTCTACCGCAAGTTCGGCCTGGCCCGCCACGTCCTCCGCGAGATCGCCATGCGTGGCGAGATCCCGGGGCTGCGCAAGTCGAGCTGGTGAGGGCCCGCCGATGACCGTGAGCGATCCCCTGGCCGATCTCCTGACGCGGATCCGCAACGCCCAGATGCGCGGGCACGAGACGCTGGTGGTGGCGTCCTCGCGCCAGCGGCGGGCGCTGCTCGACGTCCTCGTCACCGAGGGCTATCTCGACGGCGTCGAGGACACGGAGGACGCCGGCTTCCCCGCGCTCCGGGTCCGGCTGCGCTACCGCGACGGGCGGCCCGCGATCCGCCGCCTCCGCCGGGTCAGCCGGCCGGGTCTCCGGATCTACCGCCGCCGCCGGGACCTCCCCCACGTCCTGAACGGCTACGGCATCTGTATCGTTTCGACCTCGAGCGGTGTCATGAGCGACCGCGACGCCCGGGCCCGCGGGCTCGGGGGCGAGGTTCTGTGCACCGTCGCCTGATTTCGGAGGAGTGACCCATGTCCCGTGTCGCCCGCATGCCGATCCCTGTCCCCCCGGGGGTCGAGGTGTCGATCGAGCCCGGCCACGTCCGGGCGAAAGGGCCGAAGGGCCACCTTGGTCTTGAGGTTCCGGACGTGATCGGCCTCGAACGCGAGGGCGACGTGCTCCACGTCCGCTGGAGCCCCGAGCCCCGGAAGAACGTCGCGCTTGCGGGGACGGTCCGGGCGCTTGTCGCCAACCTCGTGCGCGGCGTCTCCGAGGGGTTCGTGAAGCGCCTTGAGCTCTCGGGCGTGGGCTTCCGCGCCCAGGTGCAGGGCCGTCAGCTTCACCTGACCCTCGGCTTTTCCCACCCGGTCGTCTACCCGATCCCCGAGGGGATCACGATCGAGGCCCCCTCGCAGACGGAAATCGTCGTGCGCGGCGCGGACCGGCAGCGGGTCGGCCAGGTGGCCGCGGATCTCCGGGCGCTGCGGCGTCCCGACCCCTACAAAGGCAAGGGCGTGCGCTACGCGGGCGAGAAGATCGTCCTCAAAGAGACGAAGAAGAAGTGAGCCACGTGAGGAGGCAAAAACCATGAGCATCAACCGGCTCGAACAGCGCACCCGTCGCGCGCGGCGCACCCGGGCGGTGATCGCCCGCGGGACGCGGGCGCGTCTGACGGTGCACCGCAGCGCCCGCCATATCTACGCCCAGATTTTCACGCCCCGTGGCGAGCGGGTGCTCGTTCAGGCGTCGACCCTGGACAAGGAGCTGCGCGGCGCGGTGACGGGGGCGAACAAGACCGCGGCCGCGAGCGCCGTCGGTCAGGCCCTCGCCGCCCGCGCGCTGGCGCAGGGCATCACCGCCGTCGCGTTCGACCGGAGCGGCTTCCGCTACCACGGCCGCGTGCAGGCTCTTGCCGAAGCGGCCCGCGCGTCCGGCCTCCAGTTCTGAGCGCGCGGCGACACCAGGAGAGACAGCGATGACAGCGATGAACGACGAGACAAAGGGCGAACCCCGCGAGAAGCTGGTGGCCGTCAACCGTGTGGCCAAGGTCGTCAAGGGCGGGCGGCGCTTCGCCTTCGGCGCGCTCCTCGTCGTCGGGGACGAGCGGGGACGCATCGGCGTCGGTTACGGCAAGGCCCGCGAGGTCTCGCTGGCCATCCAGAAGGCCAAGGCGGCGGCCCAGAAAACCATGGTGCGCGTTCCGCTCCACGGCAACACCGTGCCCTACGCCGTCTGGGGCACGCACGGGTCGACCCGGGTCTACATCCAGCCGGCGTCGCAGGGCACCGGCCTCATCGCCGGGGGGGCGATGCGCGCGGTCTTCGAGATGCTCGGGGTCCGCAACGTGCTCGCCAAGGCCATGGGCTCGCGCAACCCGCACAACGTCGTGCGGGCGACGCTCGACGCCCTCGCGCAGCTCGAGTCTCCGCGGCGCATCGCCGCCCGCCGGGGGCTTCCCGCCGACCGTCTCCGGGTGGCCCGATGAGCGCCTCCCCCCCGCGGCTCCGGCTCACCCTGGTCCGCAGTCTCGCGAAGCGCACCGCCCGCCACCGCGCCTGCGTTCGCGGGCTCGGCCTCCGTCGGCTTCACCACAGCGTCGAGGTGTCCGCCACTCCCGAGAACCTCGGGATGATCCGGGCCGTCGGCTATCTCCTGCACGTCGAGGATCTCGGTCATGCGTCTGAATGATCTCGCCCCCGCCGCGGGCGCGCGGCCGCGCGCGACGCGGGTGGGCCGGGGACCGGGTTCCGGCCTCGGCAAAACCTGCGGCCGGGGCCACAAGGGCCAGCACGCGCGGGCCGGCGGGCTCCGCAAGGTCGGGTTCGAAGGCGGGCAGATGCCGCTTCAACGCCGGCTCCCGAAGAGCGGATTCCGCTCGCCCCACGCCGGCCGGGTGCGGACGCTTCGCCTCGACCGTCTGGCCCTCGTCGAGGTCGAGGTCGTGGATCTCGACGCCCTCAAGAAGGCCGGGCTCGTCCCGCACCACGCGCGGGCGGTGAAGATCGTGGCGACCGGCACCCTCGCGCGCCCCGTGCGGGTGCGCGGGCTTGCCCTGAGCCGGGGCGCGCGCGCGGCCCTCGAGGCGGCCGGCGGACGGGTGGAGGACTGAGATGGCGCGTTCCGCCGCCCAGGCCGCGCCGTCCTTTGCCGGGCTTGCCCGCTCGAAGGATCTGCGCCGGCGCCTCCTCTTCCTCGCCGGGGCGCTTCTCGTCTTCCGGATCGGGGCCCACATCCCGGTCCCCGGCATCAACCCCGAGGCGCTGGCCCGGCTCTTCCGCAGCCAGTCGGGCGGCATCCTCTCCATGTTCAACATGTTCTCGGGAGGGGCCCTCGCGCGCATGAGCGTCTTCGCCCTTGGGATCATGCCCTACATCTCGGCGTCGATCATCGTTCAGATGCTGAGCTCCGTCCTCCCGAGTCTCGAGGCGATCAAGAAAGAGGGGTACGCCGGGACGCGCAAGCTCACCCGTTACACCCGCTACGGAACCGTCGGCCTCGCCGTCGTCCAGTCGGTCTTTGCCTCGATGGCCCTCGAGAGCCGCGGGGTGGTCATCGCTCCCGGTCCGGGCTTCGTGGTCCTCGCGACGCTCAGCCTGGTCGCCGGGACGATGTTTCTCATGTGGGTCGGCGAGCAGGTCACCGAACGCGGGATCGGCAACGGCATCTCGATGATCATCTTCGCTTCCATCGTCGCCGGGCTTCCCTCGGCGGTGAGCGGTTCGCTCGAGCTCGTCAACACCGGGCAGCTCGCGCCCCTCGTCGGCATCCTCGTCTTCGCGTTGGTGCTCGGGGTCACGACGTTCGTGGTCTTCGTCGAGCACGGGCAGCGGCGGATCACCGTCCACTACGCCCAGCGCCAGCAGGGCCGCCAGCTCTACGCGGCGCAGAGCACGCATCTCCCGCTCAAGCTCAACATGAGCGGCGTCATCCCGCCGATCTTCGCCTCGAGCATTCTTCTCTTCCCGGCCACGATCGCCGGCTGGGTCGGCACCGGGAGCCACGCGCTCTGGCTCCAGAAGGTGGCCGCGCTCCTCACGCCCCCGTCGCTTGCCTACATTCTTCTCTTCGCGTTCCTCATCGTCTTTTTCTGCTTCTTCTACACGGCGCTCACCTTCAACTCGCAGGAAACCGCGGACAACCTCAAGAAGTCGGGGGCCTTCGTCCCCGGCATCCGGCCCGGACCGCAGACCGCCGAGTACATCGACCGCGTGCTGAGCCGCCTCACCTTCTGGGGGGCGATTTACGTGACGGCCGTTTGCCTTCTGCCCACGTTCCTCATGGCCTACACGCACGTTCCGTTCTATTTCGGCGGCACGTCGCTCCTCATCATCGTGGTGGTGGTCATGGATTTCATGGCCCAGCTTCAGGCGCACGCCATGACCCACCAGTACGAGGGGCTCCTCAAGAAAGCCGGACTCCGCGGGGGCCGGCGCAACTGATGCACACACGGGTGAGATCCCGGAGGGGGTTGCCATGAAGGTTCGGGCTTCGGTCAAGCGCATGTGCCGCAATTGCAAGGTGGTGCGGCGCGCGGGGGTCGTGCGGATCGTCTGCAGATCGGA
>JAKAQQ010000091.1 GCA_021819635.1 Pseudomonadota bacterium | reverse complement strand
TTTTTGACGGGGGCTATTGCGGCGACCTCATCGATCGCGGTTACGCGGAGACGCGGGCGCGGGCGGCGGAACTTCGCTCGCTCCTCGGCCTCGGGAGCGGTCAGCCGCCGGGCGACGCGGCGGCGGCGGAGGAGGAGAGCACGAGGTCACGGTGACGGACGAGGACCGGGCGGCCCAAGGCCCGGTAACGGGCCGCCATGCGCTCGACCACGGCCACCGAGCGGTGGCGGCCCCCGGTGCAGCCAACGGCGCAGACGAGGGAACAGCGGTCGTTCTCCTCGAAGACCGGAAGCCACGGGTCGAGAAAGGTCGCGATGCCCTCGAGCATGCGGCGGGTGAGCTCGTGCCGCTCGAGGTAGGCCTGGATTTCCGTGTCGATCCCGCTCAGGCCGCGCAGCGCCGGATCCCAGTAGGGGTTGGGGAGGCAACGGACGTCGAAGACGAAGTCCGCGTCCGTCGGGGTGCCGCTCCGGTAGGCGAACGACTGCCACGAGAGGACGAGGCGGCTCTGGCCGGCGAGGTCGATCCGGCGGCGGATCTCCTCGTGGAGCTGATGGACGTTGAGCTGCGTCGTGTCGAGGCGGAGGTCGGCCGCGTCGGCGATCTGGCCGAGGAGCACCCGCTCGCGGCGGATGGCCTCGGCGAGCCCGACCCCGACCCCGCCGAGCGGGTGGCGGCGACGGGTCTCACCGTAGCGGCGGAGGAGAATTTCGTCGCTGGCGTCGAGGAAAATGATGGTCGTCCGCCAGCCCTCGCGGCCGAGACCGCGGACGCTCGAGACGATGCGTTCGAAATCCGTGTCCCCGCCGCGCACGTCGATGCCGACGGCGAGCCGCTGCACCGGCCGTTCGCTCCGGCGGCGCACGACCTCCTCGAGGAGGTCGGCCGGCAGGTTGTCGACGCAGTAGAAACCGAGGTCCTCAAGCGTGTGCAGCGCGACCGACTTTCCGGCCCCGGACTGCCCGCTCAAAAGGACGAAATGGGGGCTCTCGCCCCCCGGACGCGGTGGCTCAGCCGAGGCCGTTGCCGCCGTGCCGCTCGGGGTGATGGTCGCCATGCCGTTCCTTCTCGCGGACGAGTTGCCGCACGAGCTTGGTTTCCAGGAGATCGATGGCCGCGTACATGTCCTCGGCCTCGGCCTCGGCGCAGGCGGTCCCCCGCCGGCCGTGGACGGTGGCCTCGGCGCGGTGGCTGTGGCGTTCGCTCGCCAGGACGACGTGGATGCTGTCGGTGCTCCCGTCCTTGTTCAGGAGGTGGGCGAGTTTCTTCTCGGCGTAGCTCCTCAGCGCCGGAGTGAGTTCAAGACCGTGCCCGCTGATCTGCATCGTGACCGTCATCGTCGTTCGTCTCCATCGGGAGGGGCGGAACGGGCCCGCCGTTCGTGCCACGGCGGAATCCCGTGGGCGTCGCGGTATTTGCTCACCGTGCGCCGTGCAACCATGATACCCCGCCGGGCGAGGAGGCCGGCGAGTTCGCCGTCGCGGTAGGGCCGAGCCGGGCTCTCGCCGGCCAGAATATCGGCGAGCGCCGCGTGGATGGCCTGCGGGCTGCACCCCGCGCCGCCGTCCGCCCCCGCCCCGGAGGCCGGGGGAAAAAAGAACTTGAGGGGGTGCAGGCCCTGCGGGGAGAGGACGTGCTTGCCTTGGACGAGCCGCGAGAGGGTCGATTCGTGGACCCCGAGCTCGGCCGCGAGCGCCCGCTGCCGCAGGGGGGTCAGGGCGGAGACGCCGTGGCGGAAGAACCCTTCCTGGTGGCGGAGGAGGGCTTCGCCGAGCGCAAGAAGCGCCTGGCGGCGCAGCGCGAGGCCGTGGAGGAACCCGCGCGCCTCGTCCCGGCAGCGTCTCCAGTCGGCGCCCCCGGCCTCGCCGCCGCGGGCGCGCACCAGGCGACGAAGACGCAGGCGCGGAAGGGTGTCGTCGGGGAGGCGAACCCGCCAGCCGTCCTCCCCGTTCTCGACCAGGAGATCCGGGAGGAGGCGGACGGCCGGGAGTCCTCCGTACCGGGCCCCGGGGGCGGGGTCGAGGCGGCGGAGGAGACGGCGGGCGAGGGCCACCTCGCCCGCCGGCCGGCCGAGGCTCTCCCCGAGGACGTCGTCCCGGCCGCGGGCGAGATCCGTGAGCGGGAGGGTGAGGAGGTCGAGGAGCAGCGCCCGGGTCTCGGCGCCAAAGTCTTCGCGCCGGCGCGCCTGGGCGCGGAGACAGTCCCCGAGATCCAGGGAAAAGCAGCCCACCGGGTCGAGCCCCTGGAGGCGGTGGCGGACGGCCTCGAGTTCCTCCGCCTCGGGAGGCGGGTTTCCCGCAAAGCCCGCGCGGAGTTCTTCGGGCGATTCGCCGAGATAGCCCCGCTCGTCGAGACGGTCGAGGAGGTGGACGGCCAGCGCGCGGTCGCGCGCGCTCATGTGCAGGCAGTCGATCTGCTCGGCCAGGGCGGCGTGAAGGGGCGGCGGGGGAGAGGCGGCCTCGGGCGGCGGGGCGGCCTCCTCGCCCCCCGCCCCGAGGAAGTCTTCGGGAAAGAGCGGCCCGTCGGTGTCCTCGGGCTCCGGGGCCGCGGCCGGGCCTTCCTCGCGTTCCTCGTCCCCGCCCGTCTTCTCGCCCTCGACTTCGAGGAAAGGGTTTTCCGCCACGGCGGCCTCGACCGCCTGGCGAAGCTCGTCGCGGTCAAGGACGAGGAGCGCGAACCCCTGGCGGAGGCTGGCCGCGAGACGCAGGCGGGGGGAGGGGACGAGGCGGGGGCCGAGGGAGGGCACGCCACCGACTCCTAGACGCGAAAGCTCTCCCCGAGGTAGACGCGTCGGACCTCGGGGTCGTGCACGAGTTCAGCGGGGGCCCCCGCGGCGATGACACGACCCTCGTTGAGGATGTAGGCGCGGTCGCAAATGCCGAAGGTTTCGCGCACGTTGTGGTCGGTGATGAGGACGCCGATGCCCCGCCGCCGGAGATGGAGGACGATGTTCTGGATGTCGGCCACGGAGAGCGGATCGACGCCGGCGAAGGGTTCGTCGAGCAGCATGAAGCGGGGGTCGGTGGCGAGCGCTCGGGCGATCTCGGTCCGGCGCCGTTCGCCTCCCGAGAGGGCGACGGCCGGCGTGCGGGCGAGGTGGGCGATGTGGAGCTCGTCGAGCAGTTCGGCGACACGGGTCTCGCGGCGGCGTTCGCCCGCCGGTTCCGGGCGGAGTTCGAGGACGGCGCGGATGTTGTCCGCCACCGTGAGGCGACGGAACACCGAGGTTTCCTGGGGCAGATAGCCGACGCCGCGCCGCGCGCGGTTGTGGATGGGAAGAGGGGTGAGATCCTCGTCGTCGCAGGAAATGCGGCCGGCGTCGGGCCGGATGAGGCCCACGATCATGTAGAAGGTTGTCGTCTTGCCCGCCCCGTTCGGGCCCAGAAGGCCGACGATTTCGCCGGCGTTGACCGCGACCGAGACGCCGTCGACAACCCGGCGCCCGCGGTAGCGCTTGACAAGACCCTCGGCGGCGAGACTCACGGACGGCCCGGATGCGGGGGGATGATCATGTGGATGCGGTGCCGGCTTCCACGCCGGGCGACGAGGATCCGGGTGATCGTGTTGTAGGTGATCTCGTGCGCGACGATCGACTGCGGGCCGTGATGCACGTGCACCTGGCCGAGGAGGGTGTAGGTGGTGGTGGCCGGGTCGTAGGTGACGGTGAGGGCCGTGCCCCGGATCGGCGGCCCGCGTCGCGAGAGGCGGACAAAACGGACCGGGTGGCCGAGGGCCCGGGCGGAGAGAAGGACGCCGTGCGCGTTGAGGCGCAGGATCGTGGTCTCAGCCCAGATCGTGATGGGCCCCTGGCGGAGGACGACGTGGCCCCGGTAGACGTTGCGGTCCACCACCGTCCCGCCCTTTTGCGGGAGGCGGGTGAGCGCCATCGTGTCCGAGCTGATGCGGACGGGAAGGGCTGTGGCCGGCGTTGTCACGCGCGGCTTCGGCACGGCGCGGGGGGCTCCGCCGGCCCGGAGCGGGGAGAGCGCGGTGAGGAGGACGAGCGCGAGGGCGGCGTGCCGAGGCGGGTGGAACGGGGGCGGAAGTCGTAGCCTCATGCGGATAGAGTACGGCATGCACCCGGGCGAGGAGACGGACGCGGCGGGCGTCGAGCCGGGCCCGCAGGCCCACGCCCCGGACCGTGCTTTGTCCTTCCGTGACCGTGACCGCCGCGCGGGTGGTGGCGCTTTTGCTGCGGGTGTTGATCCACAGCCGGCTCGTCTCAAGGCGCACCGGCGTGCCGTGCGCACTTCGCCAGGAAAGGATGCGCACGTGCTTCCAGAGGAGAAGACGGTGGCTTCCGTTTGCGCGTTGCCCGTGACGGGCGCGCAGGAGCATGGTCGCCGGTCGCCCGGGGTGGTACCGGAAGCGGATCTCCGTGAGGTCCTCCGCGTCGCGCCAGCGCACGAGCCGGCGGGCGTGGAGCCGGTAACGGACGAGACCGCGCGTGTTCCAGCGCGTGAGGGCGACGCCGCGCACCCGGTAAAGGGGCTGCGGTGGCAGCGCCGACGGGGTCCGCCCCGAGCCTCCCTGGACGTAGGCGAGCAGGGCGAAGCTGGCGACGACGGCAAGGAGAAGCGCCCCCCAGAGGGCCGCGGCGGAAACCTTCACGGCGCGGCGGCTCCGCCACGGGCGTCGAGCAGGAGATCGATGACTTCGCGGACGGCGCCGCGCCCCCCCCCGCGCCGGGTCACGTAGTGCGCTCGGGCTGGACAACAGCTTG
>JAKAQQ010000090.1:3146-4741 GCA_021819635.1 Pseudomonadota bacterium | reverse complement strand
GCCCTACGGTTTGGCCGTGGTCGCCGCCGCGCACGGCAACGACGCCGTGCTCCGCGCCCACGTCGGGATCTTTGCGCACGACGACCTTCCCTCTCAGTTCGCGCAGGACGGGCGGCTGACCAGGATGTCGGCCGCCGCCGGCCCGGGGACCCTCGCGTTGGCCGCCGATCTCGCCCGCGAAGGTGTCGTGGCGCTGGCGTTTTCCAGCAGCGGCTCGGCCGCCGCCACGCTGGCGCGTTCCGCGGTCACCGTTCCTTTTGAAGCGTCCTGGCATCGGGTTCATGAGGACTGGACACGCTGGCTCGCGAAGGTGGTGCCTCCCGCCGGGTGCACGCCGGATGACACGGCCATGCTGACCCGTTCTGCGAGCGTTTTGAAAACTCATAAGTGTAAGAGCTTTCCGGGCGCGTTGGTGGCCTCGCTCGCCACGCCTTGGGGCGCGAGCTCGTCGAGCGCGGGCGGTTATCACCTCGTCTGGCCCCGCGACCTTTGCGAAAGCGCCACGGCGCTCCTCGGTCTCGGGCTCGTCGAGGAGGCCCGGGAAGTGCTCTCCTACCTCGTGGCCAGCCAGCAAGACGACGGCCACTGGTTCCAGAATCAATGGCTGGGCGGGCGACCGTACTGGCAGGGGATTCAGCTCGACGAAACCGCGTTTCCCGTTCTTCTGGCCGCCGCCCTCCACGAGCGCGACGCCCTTCACGGCATCGTGGTGCGCCCCATGATCCGCTCGGCCTTGTCGTACCTGATCCATCACGGCCCTGTCAGCGATCAGGACCGCTGGGAAGAGGACGAGGGGATCAACGCCTTTTCGCTGGCGGTCATGATTGCCGCGCTGATTGCGGGCGCCGAATTCCTCGAGAAAGACGACGCGGCCCTCGCGTTGCGCCTGGCGGACGAATGGAATCACCTTATCGAAGACTGGTGCGTGGTCACCGAAACCGCCCTGGACCGCCAGCACGGCTTGCCCGGCCATTACGTCCGCGTCGCGCCCCGCGCCGTCCTCACCGACCGTCATGCGTTCAACCAGAGGATCCTGGTTCACAACAGGTCCGACGACCTTGCTCCCGAAGCCGGCGATCAGATCGCCCTCGATTTTCTCCAGCTCGTTCGCTACGGCCTCCGCCGCGCGGACGACGTTTACGTCGAGGCGACGGTTCGCCTCGCGGATCACCTTCTGCGCACCGAGACGCCGTCCGGACCCGTCTGGCACCGCTACAACGCGGACGGCTACGGCGAGCGCCCCGACGGGTCCGCCTTCGACGGATCCGGCGTCGGGCGGGGCTGGCCGCTCCTTACGGGTGAACGGGGGCATTACGCGTTGTCGTGCGGCGAGGATCCGTACCCCTACCTTCGGGCCATGATTCGCATGACGGGACGAGGGGGGCTCCTGCCGGAACAAGTTTGGGATGCCGACCCCATGCCCGAGCGCGGCCTCTTCCCAGGCCGACCTTCGGGATCGGCGATGCCGCTCGTCTGGGCGCACGCCGAATTTGTCAAGCTTCATCTCTCCCGTGCTCAAGGGGCGATTTTCGACCGGCCGGTCGCGGTCGCTCGCCGCTGCAACGGGCGGAGACCCGTCCGCCGCACGGCAAGCT
>JAKAQQ010000090.1:0-3136 GCA_021819635.1 Pseudomonadota bacterium | reverse complement strand
CCCCTTCACGAAATTACCGCGGGGTTGCCTCTGATCGTCCTTCTTCCCCACCCCGGGTTTGTGCACTACGGGCGCAACGGCTGGAACGATGTCCGCGATCTCCCAACCGTGCCGTGCGGACTCGGCATGCATCAGGCGGTTCTCCCGGCGCAAAACGATCCTCCGGGGACAACCTATTCGTTTACGGTCCGGTGGCTGGACGGCACGTGGCTCGGCGAAGATTTTTCCGTGACGGTGGCCGCGACTCCGGCCGTGTGACACGCCGCTTTCTGAAAGACGCCTACCGAAGGAACTGGGTTTATAATCAACGGTGATACGCGCGTCAATCAAGAGGTCAGCCACCATGCCCCCATCCTGCATTGACGAGGTTCGTCGCCGGAAACAGAGCCTCTGGCTGGACAACATCCATCGCGGGCTGCTCACAAGCGGGACTCTTGCGCGTTACATCGATCAGTGCGGGGTCCACGGGCTCACCTCCAACCCCACGATCTACGAGCACGCTCTGGCGCGGGGGCACGACTACGACGATCTTCTTCGCGCGCTCATGCCGCGGCACGAGCGTGATCCCGAGGCCCTCTTTTTCTCGTTGGCGCTCGAGGACCTGCGCGCGGCCGCGGATCTCTTCGCGCCCGTGCACGAGGCCAGCGGCGGGCGCGACGGTTTCGTCTCCCTGGAGCTTTCGCCCAAACTGGCCGATGATGCCGACGCGTCCATCGCGCAGGCGCGCCACCTCCACGATCGGGCGCAGCGTGCGAACCTCCTGATCAAGGTTCCCGGCACGCGTTCGGGCGCCCGTGCCGTGGAAGAGCTGGTGGCGGGCGGTGTGGGGGTCAACGTCACGCTCCTCTTTTCTCCGAGCCAGTACCTTCGTGCCGCGGAGGCGTACCTGCGCGGACTTGAGCGACGGCTCGCCCAGGGGCTTGATCTTCGCGTCCCTTCCGTGGCCTCCGTTTTCGTGTCCCGCTGGGACACCACGTTGAACGCGCAGCTGGATCGCGGCGAGCGGAACTGCCTTGGGTTGGCTGTGGCGTACCACTGTTACGACACCTACCGCCGTCTTTACGCCTCGGACCGTTGGAAGCGGCTTGCGGCCCGCGGCGCCCATCCGCAGCGGCTTCTCTGGGCCAGCACGAGCAGCAAGGACCCGGCGCTGGCGCCCGCGTATTACGTGGAACGTCTCATTTACCCCGAAACGGTCGACACCGTCCCCGAGGCCACACTTCTGTCTTTTCTCAACGAAGGACAGCCGCGCGCAACGATGACGGAAAAGGAGGCGCGTCTTGTTCCGGATCTTCTGGCCCGTGGGGTCGATCTCGCAAGCGCCGCCGACGAACTCCAGAAAAACGGCCGGGATGCTTTCGTGCGATCCTTTCTCGCCCTCCTCGACCGGCTGCAAATCGAGTGCCGGCGCCTTCGCCAGAACCCCCCGGGCCGCTCGCGGCCGAGCGACGATCCCTTCCGGACCGAGGCTTTGGAACAGGCGGCGCGCGAGGATCTCGTGGCGCGCCTCTGGAAACACGACTGGACGCTCTGGGGGGAGCGGCAGGAGGGCATCGCCGACCGGTTGGGCTGGCTGCACATCGTCTCGGGGATGCGCCCAAAAGTCAAGGAGCTCGAAGGGTTTGCCGCGCAGTGCCGCAAGGAAGGTTTCCGTCACGTCCTCTGGTGCGGCATGGGAGGATCCAGCCTTTTCGCGTCCTTCGTCCAGAGCCTCGACACGCCGGTGCACGACGCCCCCCGCCTCGACATCCTCGACACCAGTCACCCTGATTTTCTCCGCCGCCGTCTTGAATCGTACCGACCTGGGGAGACGCTTGTGGTGGTGGCTTCGAAGTCGGGCACCACGCTGGAAACGCGTGCCCAACTCGATCTCTTCTGGTCCCGTGATCCCGAGGGTGGCCACTACGCCGCCGTGACGGATCCCGGCACCCCGCTCGACGAACTCGCCACATCGCGCGGCTTTCTCCGCGTGTTTCGCAACGACCCGACCCTGGGCGGCCGTTATTCGGCGCTGAGCTATTTCGGGCTTCTTGCCTGGGTGCTGCGCGGCCTTCCTCTCGAGCCGCTCCTTCACGCCGCGGACTGCATGACCCACGCGTGTCTTCCAAGCATCCCTCCGGAGCACAATCCGGGACTCAAACTCGGCCTTCTCCTCGGGTTCCACGCGCGCGCCGGACGCGACAAGGCCACGATCCTTCTGCCGCCGCCGTTGAGCGCGTTCGGGGGCTGGCTGGAACAGCTTCTGGCCGAATCGACCGGCAAGGAAGGGCGAGGCATCGTTCCCGTCGTGGGGGAAGAGCTCGCGTCGCCGGAGTGCTACGGGAACGACCGCTTCTTCGTCGCGCTGGGCGGCCCGGACGCGGCCCGCGACGCGCTGCGTCAGGCGGGGCACCCCGTCTACCACGACCCCGACCTTGACCGTGCGCCGATCGGCGGCCAGGTTTTCGCTTGGGAGTTTGCCACGGCCGTCGCGGGGCATGTCCTCGGGATCAACGCGTTTGATCAACCCAACGTCGAGGCCTCCAAGAAGGCGGCGGCCCGTATTCTGGAGACGCGCCAACCGACGGTTTCTTCCGAGCCTTCGGCGCGCATCCTCGAGCGAGTCCGGCCAAGCGACTACATTGCCCTTCAGGCGTATATTGACCCGGAATCACCGCACGTCGGAGAGCTGCAGCGCCTCCGCACCGTCCTGCGCGACCGGACAGGGGCGGCCACGACCCTGGGGCTCGGCCCCCGCTTCCTCCACTCGACGGGCCAACTCCACAAGGGAGGACCGCGCGAAGGTGTGTTCCTCCAGGTTGTCGACGAGGCGATGGGCAAGCTCCCGGTTCCGGGCCGGAGCTACGGCTTCGAGGACGTCATCCGTGCGCAGGCCGACGGCGATTACGAAGCGCTTGTCGATCACGGGATGCGGGTGGCGCGCGTGCGCCTCGACGACTTGCTCGCCCTCTGAACGCCCGCGCGTGGGCGAAGCCCGCAGCGATTCTTTATGTGACCCGAAGGCCGTGTGGCCGGCACGCGGCCCCCCGCCATTTCAAACGTGAGAGAAGACGATGAACATAGGCATGATCGGGATGGGCCGAATGGGGGCCGCGATGGCGCGCCGCCTCCAGAAGGCCGGGCACACGCCCGTCGT
>JAKAQQ010000089.1 GCA_021819635.1 Pseudomonadota bacterium | reverse complement strand
GCCACCGCCGCCCGCGGCCGCTCGGGCTGGGTGCCGGAGAACTGGCTCCACCGGACGGACGGGGTCTGGCGCATCGAGCGGGCGTTCGACGCCGCCGAGCTCACGGTCGCGCCCGGGGAACCCGTGCGTGTGATGTTTGAAGAGAGCGGCTTCGTCTGGGCCGTCAAGGAAAACGGCGAGGCCGGGTGGGTGCCCGCCGAGGTCGTCTCCGTCCCCGGGAAAACCTGACCGGGAGGACACGCGGAGGCGGCCGGACGGAGCGCTCCGCCCCCGGCGACCGCGGGGGCGTCCCGGGCGGCGACCCGGTCGTCCCCCCCCGCCCGAAGGGCCCGGGATCGCCGTTCGGCGGGCTCGGTGCCGCCCGCGGGCGGCACCGCTTGAGCGCGCTACAATCCGTCAAGAGGCCCTCCCCTCCCCGGCGGTCGGCCCCGAAGACCTTCTCCGCCCTTCTGCGAGGACTCCCCCCCCATGCGTCACCCCAAGAAGAATCCAAAGCCGAACCCCTCGCCCCGGCGCGTTCCGCGGGCCGCCTGTTGGGCGTGGGCCCTGGCCGGCGTGCTGGCGTGGGCGGCGCTCGCACCCGTGCGGGCACGGCCCGTCGCACGGATCAACCCCGGGCTCTACGCCGGTCTTCGGTGGCGGAACGTCGGACCCTTTCACGGCGGCCGTGTCGCCGCCGTCACCGGCGTGATCGGCGAACCCGGGGTCTATTACTTTGGGGCCCCCCAGGGCGGCCTCTGGAAAACCACGAGTGCCGGGGTCACCTGGTTCCCCGTCTTCGACGGCGTGAAGAGCGTGGACAGCGTCGGCGCCATCGCCGTCGCGCCCTCCGATCCCCGGATCGTCTACGCCGGCACCGGGGATCCGATCAGCCTCGGCATCACCGGGAGTTTCGGCGACGGCGTGTGGAAATCCACCGACGCCGGGAAAACCTGGCGGCACGTGGGCCTCAAAGGCACCGTGAGGATCAGCGACATCCTGGTCGATCCGAAAAACCCCAATCTGGTGATCGTCTCCGCCCTCGGCGACGCCGCCCACCCCACCGGCGGGATCTACCGTACCACCAACGGCGGCCGGAGCTGGACCCGCGTGCTCGATCCCGTCGGCTACGACGGCATACGCCAGATCACGGACGACTTCTACGATCCGAGGATCGTGCTCGCCGTCACCCAGGGGACGATCGTCTTCCCGTTCGGCCCGAAGCCCAAGAAAAAGCCCAAGCCGCCGCTTCTTTTCCAATCGACGGACGAGGGTCTCACCTGGCGTCCGGTCAAGATTCCGCCCTTCACCGGCCGCATCGCCGTGGCCGTCGCCCCGCACACCCACGGCCGTCGCCTCTACATCATCGGTCCGGCCATCGAAAAAGGCTCGGGACTCTTCCGCTCCGACAACGACGGCCGGACCTGGACGCACATGGCGCGCGGCGACCTCCGCATCCAGGGCGGGGAGGGATCCTACTTCGCCAGCGTCTACGTGGACCCCCAGAACCCCAACATCGTCTACACCCAGAACACCGCCATGTACCGCTCGACCGACGGCGGCGTGACCTTCCACGCCTTCAAGGGCGCGCCCGGCGGCGAGGATTACCACCGGCTCTGGATCGACCCCCGGAACGGCGAACGGATGATCGTGGGCGCCGACCAGGGAGCGAGCGTGACCCTGGACGGGGGGCGCACCTGGAGCCTCTGGTACACCGAGCCCATCGCGCAGATCTACCACCTCGCCACCACCGCGGGCTACCCCTACTGGATCGTGGGCTCGCAGCAGGACACCGGCGCCGTGATGATCGAGAGCCGCGGCAACATGGGGCAGGTGAACATCAACGACTGGAAACCGAACCCCTCCTCCGAGTTCGGCTACATCGCGACCGACCCCCTCGACCCCCACATCATGTACGGGGTCGGCTACGGCCCCGGGGGCGGCGGGAGCGGCATCATCAAGATCAACGTCCGGACCGGACAGTGGGAAAACGTCGCGCCCAACTTCGGCGTCAAGGCCCGCAACTACCGCGAAAGCCGGAGCGATCCCATGGCGTTCGACACCGCCTTCGATCCCCGCGCCCTCTACGCCGCCTTCCAGTGTCTCCTGGTCTCGCGCGACGGGGGGCGCCTCTGGAAGGCCGCAAGCCCCGATCTCACCACCCCCGAGGGCAAGCGCCCGGTTCCCTGCGGGACGCCGCTCCCGCCGCCGAAAAAGGTCACGGGCAAGGGCAAGGCGCCGACGACGCCCAACCCCTTCGGCCCCAAGGGTCCGGTCATCTTGAGTTTCTCCCTCTCCCAGGTGAAGCGGGGCGTGATCTGGACGGTGAGCAGCAACAACCAGATTGAGGTGACGCGGGACGGCGGGAAACGCTGGACCAACGTGAGCCACATCACCGGCGCGCCGCCCCACACCCACTTCCTCACCATCGAAGCGGGCGACAAGCCGGGGACGGCCTACGTCACGGGCCGGATCTTCCTCCGGCACGGCTTCCGCACGGTGGCCCCGGCCCACGAGGATTTCAACGTGCCGGAGATCTGGCGCACCACCGACGGGGGACGCACCTGGACGATGATCGTCCGCGGCCTCCCTAGGAACCGGCGCACGGGAAGCTGGGTGAACGTCGTGCGCGTCGATCCCAAGGAGCCGGGTCTCCTCTTCGCGGGCACGGAAACGACGGTCGACGTGAGCTTCGACAACGGCAACCGCTGGCTGCCGCTCCGCCAGAATCTCCCGAGCACCTCCGTTCGCGACCTGGTCGTGCACACGGCCGATCATCTGAACGATCTCGTGATCTGCACCTACGGCCGCGGCTTCTGGGTGCTCGACGACTTCACGCCTCTGCGCGCGATCGCCGCCCACCCCCGGAGGATCGCTTCCTCCCGAGTCTACTTCTTCAAGCCCGAGACGGCGATCCGCGCCCGCATGAACGGCAACTGGGACCAGCCCTACTCGGTCGAGGTCCCCCACGCCCCCAATCCGCCCTACGGCGTGATCGTGGACTACGACCTCCGGAAGGCGCCGCACGGACCGGTCACGCTCCAGATCGACGACGCGCGCGGGCACCTGGTGCGGACCTTCACGAGCACGCTTCCGCCGCCGATCAAGGGGCAGAAATACCCGCGCTACTGGCTCGCCTCCCCGTCCTCGCGCGCCCTCACGACGCACGTCGGTCTCAACCGCTTCGCCTGGGACCTCCGCTACGCGCCGCCGCCCGCCTTCCAGCACGACCTCGAGAACCAGATGAACATGGTGGCGGGGACGGTGACCCCCGGGCCGCACGGGCCGCAGGTCATTCCCGGCGTGTACACCCTCAAGCTCCGCGTCGACGGCCGCGTCTACACCCGTCACGTCCGGGTCGTGAACGACCCGCGGGTCGGTGAGAGCCCCCGGATCATGGCCGCGCTCCGGGCCCAGAACCGCCTCACCATGCGGGCCTACCGCAACATGGAACCGACCTACGAGGGCCACCAGGAAGCGGGCGTCGTCGCGGCGGAACTCGTCGCCCTCCGGCACCGCCGGCTGCCGCCCGCGATCGCCGCCCGGGCCAAGGCCCTCGAGGCCCGGGTGAACGCGATCGGGGGCGGGAAACCCCTCACCGGGATCAAGGCCTTTCTCGAGAGCCTGCGGGTCCACAAACCCGGGGCCCTCCGCTCGTTCCTCTTCCTGAACGACCGCGACAACGCGCTCGTGAGCATCACGCAGGTGGGCTACGACATGGCGCCCACACCGGCCCAGATCGACACCTGGCTCCGCACCTGCCGTGCGTACAACCGCACCGCGACGGCCTGGAAGCATCTCGAGACGCACGGGCTCGCCCGCTTCAACGCGCTCCTCGTCCACAACCATCTCCCGGCACTTCGCCTCCCGAAGATCCGGGTGACCGCTCAGGCCTGCCGCCACGGCTCTCTTTTTTGAGGGTGGAGGGGCCGCCGGAGGAGAAGAGCCTCGAGCGAGGCTCTTCCTCCGGGCGGGCGGGGGTGCGGCGAACGGGCGGCGTGAGGGGAGCGCAACTCCGGAGCTCCCCCCACCCCCGCCGTCGGAGGCCCCCGTTTTGCATGACGAAGACCCGCCTCTCGCGCTTCGGCTTATCCGAGCGCCCTATCTCACAGTGCCAAAATTAGGCGCGGGTGGTCCGATTTTGTGCTACTTTAAGAAGGGTGTAATAATACACAATACTCGTGAAGGTGGGCGTTGATGTCCGGGCAAAGGCGCATCAATCGGAAACGACGCATAGCTCCCATGCCTGAGCAACGCCGTCTGGACGAGTTGGCTGACCGAATACGATACGTTGGCAACGCGTACCACAAGAGGAAACCGGGAGATTTTGGTCTTACCCCGCCTGCCCTGCCGCGGCCTGATAAAACACTTTGTGATGAGGCGGGAATCCTTCATGTGGCCGAGGCACAACAGTGGCTTCAGGAAGGCGCACGTAGAGGAATGGTCAGTACAATCCAAGAAGATGGGTTCCCGAAGCATGTTTGGGCGGTTACGAAAGAACGTGTTGTGTTGGAAGCAAAATATAACAATGAAGGGCCGGGCCACTACCACGGTTACCCACTGCCCGAAAATGACCCTTTTCGGAAAATTGTGCTACGTCGCTGGGACAGAGAGTGAGCAAAGAATTTGCCATCCAACTTGAGTGGCTTGAGGGCACCGATCGAGATCCGATAGAGCGAGCTGCATTCGCTCAGATCGAGATCCATGCCGCGGATCAAGTTGCAACGGAGTTGGAAGATCTTTTTGCCCAAACAGTACGGCCGGGTC
>JAKAQQ010000088.1 GCA_021819635.1 Pseudomonadota bacterium | reverse complement strand
GATCCATTTGCGGCTTCGTCTACGAGGAGGAAAAAGGCCACCCCGAGACGGGCGTCGCCCCGGGCACCCGCTGGGAAGACGTTCCCGACGATTGGACCTGCCCGGACTGCGGGGCGAGCCGGGCCGAGTTCGAGATGATCGAGGTCTGAGAGAGCGGCCCCCGCCGCGGCCCCGCCGGCCGCGCGCCGCCCCCGGCCCCCGCCGCCCATGATGACTCTTGCGGTTCTCGTCTTCCTGATCGCCGTCAACGGCTGGTTGTCGCTCGCCGAGATGGCGACGGTCACCGCGCGTCGTTCCCGGCTCGAGGCCCTCGCCCGGAGCGGGCTCCCGGCCGCGCGCCTCGCGCTCCGCTTGGGCGAGCGACCCGGCGCGCTCCTCTCCACGATCCAGATCGGCATGACGGGCGTCACGATCCTCCTCGGGGCGCTCGGCGAGCACCGGCTCGCCGCCGTGCTCTCCGCGAGCCTCGCCCGTCTCTTCCCCGCGCTGGCACGCACCGCCCCGGTCGTCAGCGTCACCCTCGTGGTCCTCGCGATCACATTCCTCACGGTGCTCTTCGGGGAACTCCTGCCCAAGCGGCTCGCGCTCCGTCATCCCGAACGGATGGCGCTCGCGGTCGCCCGACCGCTCACGCTGCTCGCGTTCGTCAGCGTGCCCCTCACCCGTGGCCTCGACGCGGCGTGCGAGGCGATCCTGCGCCTCGTTCCCGGGCGGCACGGGGCGGACCCCCCGGTCACCGACGAGGACCTCCGGGCGCTCGTCGAGCAGGGCGCGCGGGCCGGGGTCTTCGCCGCGCGCGAACCCCGCCTCGTCACCAACGTGCTGCGGCTCGACGAGGGGGATCTCTCCGCCGTCATGACACCGCGGCCCGACGTGATCGCCCTCGACCTCGAGGACCCGCCGGAGCTCACCTGGCGGCGCGTTCAGGAATCCCTGCACGGGCGCTACCCCGTCTGCCGCGGGGGGCTCGACCGCCTGGAAGGGATCGTGGAGACCAAGACCATGCTCCTCGCCCACCGGGGCGTGGAGCCGCCCGATCTCGGCGCCTTCGTCGCCCCGGCCCTCGTGCTCCCCCTCACCACCTCCCCGCTCGCCCTCCTCGACGCCCTGGGCCGCGCGCGTCAGCGCATGGCGCTCGTCGTGGACGAATACGGAGCGGTCGAGGGTCTCGTGACGCTGCACGACATCCTCGAGGCCATCGTCGGCACCCTCCCGGCGGACGCGGAGGACGCGCGGGCGATCGAGCGGACGGCCGACGGCGGCTTCCTCATCGACGGGGCCACCCCCCTCGAACAGCTCGCCGAGGCGCTCGAGCGCCCGTCCTTGGCCGCCCAGGCTCACGGGAACTACCACACGGCGGCGGGTCTTGTGCTCGAGACCCTCGACACCATCCCGCGCGTCGGGGACCGTTGCCGCGTCGGCGACGTCGAGTTCGTGGTCCGGGCGATGGACCGTCACCGGATCCGCCGTCTCTACGCCCGACTCCTGCCCTCCGAAGCCTGACAGGTCCCGGAGGGAGCGTTATGCTTGTCCCGTCCCCGCCCGAGGGAGCGCCGCCATGCGCAGCCCGCTCCGCCTCCTCCTCGAGATCCTTCTCCTGCTCGCCGCCGGGATCGCCCTTGCGCTCGTGGGTCTGCCCGGCCCCCTCTACCGCTTCGGGGCGATCGGCCTCGGCACCGCCTTCACGATGATCGAGGACGGCGCGTGGCTCGGCATCGTCGCGGGGGTGCTGGCCCTGATCGCCCTCGTCACCGCGGGGATCCGACGCGAGGGACGGCTGGCGGCCGGCGGCCTCGCCGCGCTCCTCGCCGCGGCGGTGGCCTTCGGAATTCCCTACGGCTGGCTCCAGAAAGCGCGGGCGGTCCCCCCGATCCACGACATCACGACCAACCCCGGGCATCCCCCCGCGTTCCGCGCGATCCTGCGCACCCACCCGCGCCTCGTCAACAGCCCGATCTACGGCGGGGGGCCGAAGGAGGAGACCGCCCAAGAACTCCTTGCGGTGCGCGGCTACCTCCACGCCCGGGCGCGGGGGCACGGACCGGAAGCACGGGCCGCCGCTCGCCTCCTCGCGGTCTGCCGGCGCTGGGACCCGACCTGCCTGGGGGAGCTCACCCGCGTCTTCTATCCCGCGGTCCGACCGCTCGTGATCTCCGGGGCGACGCCCGCCCGGGCGCTCCGTGCCGCCCGCCGGCTCATGCGTGAACGCGGCTGGACGCTCGTTCCCACCCGGCGGCCGGACCGGCTGGAGGCCGTCGCCCGCACGCCCTGGTTCGGTTTCCGAGACGACGTCGCCCTGCGGCTCACGCCCGCGGGCAGAGACGGCGTGCGCGTCGACCTGCGTTCCGAATCGCGCCTGGGACTCTCGGACATCGGGCGCAACGCGCAGCGCGTAACGTCGTTCCTGCACGCTCTCGCGCGGCGCCTCGCCCGCAAGCCCGCGCACCCCTGATCCCCCCGGCGTCGCTCAGACGCCGGGATCCGCTTCGACCGCCAGCAGAATCTTGCCGATGTGGGCCCCCGACTCCATGAGCCGGTGGGCGTCGCCGGCGCGGGCGAGCGGAAAGGTCGCGGCCAGAAGCGGGCGCAGCCCCCTCGCGTAGAGGGGCCAGACCCGCTCTTCCAGGTCTCGGGCGAGGAGCGTCTTCTCCTCGCGGGTGCGCCCCCGCATCGTGCTGCCGACGATCGTGAGCCGCTTGGCGAGGACGGTGCCGAGCGGGATCGTGCCGTACGCTCCGGCGAGCGTCCCGACCTGCACGAGCCGTCCGTCGCGGGCCAGGACCTCGAGATTGGACGCCGTCGCCTCCCCGCCTCCAATATCGAGGACCACGTCGGGAATCATCCCCGCCGCCCGGAGAGCGGCGACGAAATCCTCCCGTTCGCGCACCACGGCCAGACGCGCCCCGCGGGCGAGGCAGACACGGGCTTTCGCCTCGGATCCGACGCTCACCGCGACCCCGACGCCCTGCGCGTGGGCGAGGTCGAGGGCCGCAAGCCCGATGCCGCTCGTCCCGCCGTGGACGAGGAGGGTCTCGCCCGGACGGAGCCGACCCTGCCCGAACAGCATCGCCCAGACGGTGAAGTGGGTCTCGGGAAGCGCGGCGGCCTCCGCGAGATCGAGTCCCTCGGGGACAGGAAGCGCGTGCGCCTCGGCAACGCGGCAATACTCGGCGTATCCGCCTCCGGCAACGAGCGCGCAGACCCCGTCCCCGGGCGCGTAGCGACGGCAGCCGGGGCCGAGCGCCTCGACCCGGCCCGCCACCTCGAGACCCAAGACAGGGGAGGCGTCCGGCGGCGGGGGGTACCGGCCCGCGCGCTGCAGGACGTCCGGGCGATTCACGCCCGCGTAGGCCACGCGAACGAGAATCTCGCCCGGCTCCGGCCGGGGCACGGGCGCCTCCTCAAGGCGGAGGGTGTCCGGTCCGCCGCCGGGCGCGGGGGCGATCCGGCGCATGCGCCGCGGCACGCTCCCCTTCACCGCGGCCGGAGCCCGTGCTGCGAGCGGTAGCGGCCCGCCCGCGCGACGTAACGCTCGGCGGTGGCGAGCACCGCGGCGCGTTCCGCGTCTCCGAGCGAACGGGCCACCCGGGCGGGCACGCCGAGGAGGAGAACGCCCTCGGGAACGAGGGTCCCCTCGGTCACGACGGCCCCGGCCCCCACGATTGACCCCGACCCAATCCGTGCGCCGTTGAGGACACGGGCGCCGATCCCGATGAGGCACCCGCTCCCGACCGTGGCCCCGTGCACGACCGCGTGGTGCCCGACGCTCGTCCGCGGCCCGAGGAGAACGGGAAAACCCGGGTCGGCGTGAAGCACCGCCCCGTCCTGGACGTTGGTCCCCTCGCCGATCTCGATGCGCTCGTCGTCCGCACGGACGACCGCGGCGAACCAGACGCTCGCGCCGGGGGCGAGGGTGACCGACCCCACGACCACCGCCCCCGGGGCCACGTAGGCCGAAGGATCGAGGCGGGGCTCGGCGCTCCCGAGGGCGTAGATGCCGCCCGCCCCGCCCGGCCGGGAGGCCGAAGCCCCCGTGCGCACGCTCACCGCAAGCCGCCCCGCGGCCTCAGGGCGTGGGGACGAGGTGCCCGATCACAACCCCGACAACCAGGGCCAAGAGCACCACGACGACGGTCAAGATCGCGCGCTTCTCGGGCGGCACGTGCAGCACATCCCCGAGTCCCTGGTAGAAGAGATAGAGGCCGTAGACGCTCGCGGCCAGAACGACGAGACCGACCAGAATTCCCAAAGCGCTCAGGGCAAAAACCGTGAGGATCGAGGCCACCCAGTAAGGGGCGGCGGAGTAGGCCACGATCTTGAGGCCGGCCGTGTAGTCGCCCCGCCCGCCGAAATGGGGAACGAGGATTTCGACGATCCAGGCGAGAAGCGCGACCGTCCCGACCCCGAGCACGTAGAGGGCCACGCCGTGGGCCAGAACCGCCAGCGGGGTGAGCCCGAGGCCCGCGGCGGCGAAGGCGTCGGCGCGGCTCGCGAAAAGAGACCGGAAGAGCTCCATGCGAAGGACGTAGGCAACGGCCGGGATGGCCGCGAGGGGAAGCACCCAGCCGGTGAAGAGGCGGGACGCGCTGACGTCCTCGCCGGCCAGAACGGGCCACGTTTCGCGCGGACGAAGGACGAGGTCACGAAGACGTTGGACGTAAGGAAACATGGACCATCCTCCCGTGTGTGTGGAAACAGTGCCGGCGGAATCCGCCCGGCGCCCGACCGACGCGGGCCTCACGCGGTCGAGAGCTCCGGCGGCTTCTTCACCCGTGCGGCAGCGCGTGGCGGGCGACGGCTCA
>JAKAQQ010000087.1 GCA_021819635.1 Pseudomonadota bacterium | reverse complement strand
ACAGCCCCGGAACCCCAAAAGATCACCGAGACGCGCGAGGACGACCGTGCGCACGGCCGTGCCGGGCAGCGCTCGCTCGAGCGTGGCGGCGAAGTTCTCGAGGGCGACGACCGCCCGGGCGCCGGAGTCCTTGAGCTGGAACGCGAGTTCCGGGGCTGTGTACATGGGGTTGCAGTTGACGGCCACGAATCCCCCGCGCAGGAGGCCGAAGAGGGCCACGGGGTACGGGAGGAGGTTCGGGAGGACGAGGGCCACGCGGTCGCCCTTGGCGAGTCCGGCGTGGTTCTGCAGGTAGGAGGCGAAGCGCTGGCTGAGGACGTCGAGACGGGCGTAGGTCAGGGACGTGCCCAAGGCCTCGAAGGCGGTTCGTTCCGGGTAGCGTGCCACGCTCTCCTCAAGGAGCGAGCGGAGCGTGGGGCACGCGGCGGGGTCGATTTCGTGGGGGACGCCCTGCGGGTAGTGCGCGAGCCAGATCTTCTCCATGGGGGGTACTCCTGGGGGACGTGGGCCGATCTTAGCGACAAGGGGCGCCCGGTTGCAAGAGCGGGGCGAGGCTCGTCCAGATCCGGGCCAGAATGAGGGGCTGGGCGCGGGCATCGGGATGGAGCCCGTCGGCCTGCATGTCGCGGCGGTGGGTGGCGACCCCGGCAAGGAAGAACGGGATCCAGGGGACGCGGGCGGAAGCGGCCGCGCGTTGGAAGGCGGCGGCGAACGCCCGCTCGTAGAGCGGCCCGTAATTGGGCGGAAGACGCACGCCGAGAAGGAGCACGCAGGCGTGGGCACGACGGGCGCGCGCGATCATGGCGCTCAGGTTGGTCGCGAGGATCGGGGGGGGAAGCGCGCGCAGGCCGTCGTTCCCGCCGAGCTCGAGGACCAGAAGGAAAGGGTGCCAGCGGGCGAGGAGACCGGGAAGACGCGCGCGTCCCTCGGCCGAAGTTTCCCCGCTCACGCTCGCGTTCACGACCCGCACGCCCGGATCCCGCTGCGCGAGGCGGCGGCGGAGGAGATCGACCCAGGACACGCCGCGCGCGAGGCCGTAGCCGGCGCTCAGGCTGTCGCCAAGAACGAGGATCGTGCGTCTCGGGAGAGGGGCCGCCCGCGCGGAGGAGCCTCCGGGAGCGAAGGCTATACTCACGGCGACGACCACCAGCGCCGCGGCCACCCGACCCACGCGATGAACGCCGCCTGCGACCGCTGCGGGCTCCTCCGTCTGGAGGACGTGTCCCACGGCTACTCCGGAAACGAGGAAACCGCCTCCATTTTAGAGGGGGTGTCCTTGACCCTCGAGCGTGGCGAACGGGCGGCCCTCCTGGGCGTGTCCGGTTCGGGCAAGACCACGCTCCTTGCGGTGGCTTCGGGGCTTGAGCCGCCGCGCGCGGGGCGTGTCCGGTTCCTTGACCGGGACCTCTACGCGCTCGACGAAAACCGCCGGGCCGCGCTGCGTCTCGCCCATCTGGGGTTCGTCTTCCAGGACATCCAGCTCTTTCCGCTCCTCGACGTGCTCGAGAACGTGCGTCTCCCGCTTGCCTTCCGCGGGGACGCGGACGCCGAGGAGCGGGCGCGCGAGGCGCTCGAGGCGGTGGGGCTCGCGCGCCGCGCGCGGGTCCGGCCGAGCGCGCTCTCGGGCGGTGAGCAGCAGCGGGTCGCTGTGGCCCGCGCCTTCGCTCTCCGCCCCCTCCTTCTCGTCGCCGACGAGCCGACGGCGCGCCTCGACCGGGGGCACGCCCGCCGGGTGTGGGATCTCCTCACGGGGCTGGGCCGCGAGCGCGGCACCGCGCTCCTCGTCGCCACGCACGACGAAGCGCTCGCGACGGACTGCGCAACCCGTTACCGCCTTGAGGGCGGACGGTTGCGGAACGCCTGAGCGTGCGCGCGTCCCCCCTCACCCGGGCCGTCGGCCGCGCTTTCGGGGGGAGGGCGCGGGCCGCGGTTGTTCTCGCGACCGCCACGCTCGGGACCTTCCTCGTGCTGCGCGGGGCCCTGTTCGCGGGGCTCGTACGACGGGACGCCGATCTCCTTGGGGGACGGGCCACGCTCGCCCTCTCACGTCCACTCCCCGCCCTTCTTGCGGCGCGGGCCCGCCGCGATGGCCTCCGCACCGCCTCCTGGGTTCGCTTCCCGACGGCCGCCGTTCACGGCCCGAGGATCGCCTTGGCGACGGTGCTCGCCGTCGGACCTGGTTACCCTCTGCGGGGAGACTTCCGCGTCCGGATCCGGGCCGGGGGACCCCGGGTCCGACGCCGCACCCCGCCTCCGCGGGGGGGGGTGTGGATCGCCCCGGCGCTGGCCGCGTTCCTCCACGCCCGCCTCGGCGACCGCATCGACGTCGGGGTCGCCCGTCTCCGGGTTGCGGGCTTCCTTGAGAGGGCGCCCGGGATCGGTTGGCGCGCATCCCTCTTTGCGCCGCCTCTCGTCATGCGCCTCGCGACCCTGGCCGCCACCCGCCTCGTCCTTCCTCAGAGCCGGGTCGTCTACGGTCTGAGCCTCGAAGGACCGCGAACGCCCCTCGACACCTACCTCTCTTGGGTCCGCACGCGCCCTTCGCGGCCCTTCGTCCGGCGGCGGCGCGACGTCGTGCGTTCGCTCCGGCGGACGACCCGACGCCTCACGCGCTACGCCGCTCTGGTGGTGCTTGCGGTCTTGGCCCTCGCCGTCTTCGCCCTTGGGCTCGCCGCGCGGGCGACGGCGCGCCGTCTTGCCCCGGTCGCGGCCTACCTCGTCGCCCAAGGTGTGGACCGGGCGCGGCTCGGGCGCTCTTTCCTCACGGCCCTCGCCCGTCCCCTCCTCACGACGTGCGCTCTCGGCACGCCGGTGGCCCTCCTCGCCGTCGCCTTGATCGCGGCCCTGTTCCGGGGGGAACTTCCCCTCGTGTTTGCGCCCGGCCCCGTGCTCGGGTCCCTCCTCGTGGCCGTGCTTGCCACGGCCGTCCTGTCGTCGGCCCTCTTTGCGAACACGCTGAGAGCGTTGGCCACGGGCAGCCCGGCCGCTGCCCTCCGGGGCTCGCGCCTGCCGCTGCGGCGTGCGAGCGGTGTCGTTCTCGGGGCGGCCCTCCTTCTCGTCGGAGCCCTTCTCGTGCCCGACGTCGGCGTGCACCATCCGAAACTCCTCGCCGCTCTCGTCTTGGGCGCCGTGCTTCTTCCCGTCCTGTTCCGCGCCGGGTTCGCTCTCCTCGCGCGCCTGGCCCGCGGTCGCGCCGTCGGGCTCTGGTGGCCGGCGACCGCCCTCGCCCGTCGCGGTTGGGCGGCGGCGGTCGAAGCCAGCGCTCTCGCCTTCGCCCTCGGCCTCGCGCTTACGGCCGTCGGGGTCGAGCACGGGGTGGTGCGCGATCTGGAGCACGGCCTTGCGCGGGGACAGCCGAACTGGTTCCTCTACGGCATTACGCCCGGGGCCCGGGCCCCGCTCGCGCGCGCGCTCGCCCAAGCCGGGCTCGGGAGAGTGCGCTACGCCCCGTTCGTCACCGCCCGCCTTGTCCGCATCGACGGGCGTCGTGTCCGCGCCTCTTCGCCCCGCTATCGGCGGGTGGCCTGGCTTCTCCGGCACGACCAGAACCTGAGCAGCCGTCGCCGGTTCCCTCCGACCAACCGCCTTCTCGCGGGGCGTTTCTGGTCGCCCGCGTCCCGGGCGGCGGAGGCCTCGCTCGACCGGCGCTTCGCCCGCCTGCTCCACGTCGGGATCGGGTCGACGCTCGCCTACCGGGTGGCCGGACGGACGGTCACGCTGCGGGTGACGTCGCTCCGCCGTGTCGACTGGTGGAGTTTCCGTCCGAATTTCTTCGTGCTCGCTTCCCCGTCCGCCCTCCGCGGCCTTCCGCGGAGCTACCTGACCTCGCTCGCCGTCCCCCCCGCGGCCGTTCCCCGTCTCGCCCGGATTCTTCGCCGGAGCCCGGGGGTGAGTGCCGTTGACGCCTCGGCGCTTCTGCGGCTGGCCCGGCGCACGCTGGCGGCGAGCCGAAGCCTCGTGATCCTCGAAGCCGCCACCCTGTTTCTGGCCGCTCTTCTCTTGGCCGCGTCGGCGCTCGAGGAAAGCGCCGCGGAACGCCGCGAGGAGCGGGCGCTTCTCACCCTCTGGGGCGTCGGTCCCGCGCGGTTGCGGAGGCTGGCCGCGGGGGAAGCCCTCGCGCTCGGCATCGCGGCGGGGCTGGCGGGGGGAGGGGGGGCGATCGTCGTCACGCGGCTCGCGATGGAGTCGCTTTTCGATCTCCCCGTGCCCGCGCTCGGCTGGATGCTGCCCGCGGCCCTAGCCGCCTCCGCCCTCTTCCTGCTGCTCTCCGCGGCGATCGCGCCCCGGGCGGCGCTCGGCTCTTACGCCGCGCTTCGTGCCCTTGACGAAGGGGGGGGCGGAACGTGACGGATCCCGCGACCCTGGCCGATTACCACCGGCGTCTTCTGAGCGATCGGCGTCGTTTCGACGTCCTGCGTGCGGCCCTCGCCGAAGTCGTCGTTCCGGGCGAGAGCGTGGTCGCCGACGTCGGGGCGGGGACCGGAATCCTCGGCATCGTCGCCGCCCTCGCGGGCGCACGCCGTGTCGTCCTCTACGAGCGGGAACCCGTGGTCGCCGCCTGGGCGGAGGAATTTGTGGCCGCCCGCGGCCTGGCCGATCGCGTGAGCGTCTACCCCGAGGACGTGCGTTACGTCCTCGATCCGGAACCGGCCGATGTCGTCGTCTCCGAGACCCTCGGGAACCTTGGCCCGGACGAGGGGATTGTCGCGCTCCTCGACGACGCCCGCCGCCGGTACCTCCGCCCGGGCGGGCGGTTCCTGCCGGAAACGCTGGATCTCGTCGTCGCGCCTGTTTTCTCGCCCTCCCTCCATTACGGGGTTGCGGGCTGGACCGCGGGGGCG
>JAKAQQ010000086.1 GCA_021819635.1 Pseudomonadota bacterium | reverse complement strand
TGAAATCGACCGGCGAGGTCATGGGCATCGGCGAGAGTTTCGGGGAGGCCTACGCCAAGGCCCAGCTCGCCGTGGGCACGCGCCTCCCGCGCGGGGGCACGGTTCTTCTCTCGGTGCGCGACCGCGACAAGCCCGCCGCCCTTCTCCTCGCCCGCGAACTCGTGGCCCGCGGGTTCCGTCTGGTGGCCACCCGCGGGACGGCGCGCTATCTCGAGGAACACGGGCTTGCCTGCCCGGCCGTGCCTAAGGTGCGGGAAGGCCGCCCGCACGTGGTCGACCTCATCATCAACGGCGAGGTGGACCTCATCGTGAACACCACCGAGGGCCGCCAGGCGATCGCCGAGTCCCGGGCGATCCGGCGGGAGGCGATGCAGCGCAAAGTCACGTACTATACGACCATCGCCGCGGCGCTGGCGACCCTGCACGCCCTCGATTTTCAGGGAGGGCTCGCCGTGCGCCCTCTCGATCGTGTTCTCAAGGAGGTCCGTACCCCGTGACGACAGCTTCCGGTCGTGTTCCCATGACCCGCCGCGGCGCCGAGCGCCTGCGCGAGGAACTCAAGCACCTGAAATCGGTCGAGCGTCCGCGCATCGTCCAGGCCATCGCCGAGGCCCGTGCCCACGGCGATCTTCGCGAAAACGCCGAGTACCATTCGGCCCGCGAGCGCTCGGGGTTCATCGAGGGGCGCATCCAGGACATCGAGTCCAAGCTGGCCCGCGCCGAGATCATCGATGTCACGCAACTCCCCGCCAGCGAACGGGTCGTCTTCGGGGCCACGGTCGTGGTGGCCCACGTCGCGGACGGCGCGACCCAGCGTTACGAGATCGTGGGCGAGGACGAGGCCGACGCCGCGGCGGGCCGTCTCTCCTACAACTCGCCCCTCGGGCGCGCGCTCATCGGGCGCGAGGAAGGCGACCGTGTGAGCGTCGAGGTTCCCGCCGGGCGCCTTGAGATCGAGATCGTCGAGGTGCGCTATGTCTGAGGGGGACGCGCGGGCCGGGGCCCGGTGAGCGGGACACGGCGCGGACGCGGCTGGTTCGACGCCCACCGCCGCGATCCCTACGTGCGGCGGGCCTGGGCGGAAGGACGCCCCTCGCGGGCCGGCTACAAGCTGGCCGAAATCGACCGCCGCGAGCGTCTCCTTCGCCCCGGGCTCCGGGTCCTCGACCTCGGGGCCGCGCCGGGGAGCTGGACCCTCTACGCCCGCGACCGCGTCGGCCGGACGGGGCGCGTGACCGCCGTCGATCTCGTGCCGTTCGCGGCCCCGGCGGACGTCCGCGTCCTCGTCCGGGATGTGACGGACGAGGCCGGGCTCCTCGAGGATCTTGCGGCCGGGACGGGCACGGAAGGGCTGGACTTGATCCTCTCCGATCTCGCCCCCAAGTTAAGCGGTGTGCGGGAGCGGGACCAGGAGGCCGTGGCCGCGCTGGGTCGGGCCGCGATCGCGCTCGGACAGACGCTCCTGCGTCCGTCGGGCGCCCTCCTTCTCAAGACCTTTCACGGCGAGGGTGGGAACGCGGTGCGCGCCCGGCTCGCGGAGGTCTTTGCCGACGTCAAGGTGCTCAAACCCCCGGCTTCGCGGGCGGAGAGTTCCGAGCACTATCTTCTGGCCCGAGGGGTCCGGATCGTGTAGCCTGATGGGGTGATCCGGACGTTGAACGAGGGGAGACGGGCCGCGCCCGCGCCCCCTGACGGAGTGGAAACGTGAACAATCAGATGCTCAAAACCGCGCTCGTGTGGGCGACGATTGTCGTCGGGCTCCTCCTCGTCGTCAGTTACTTCGGGCGGCAGACCCCGGGGGTCGCGAGCCTGACCTACTCGCGTTTTCTGGCCGATGTCCGCGCCGGCAGCGTCGCCCGCGTCGAGTTCCGCGGCGCCCGGATCGAGGGCGCGCTCACCTCGGGAGGGCGGTTCCGGACCTACGCGCCGGTGCCCGGCGATCCGTCCCTCGTCCGCCGCCTCGTGCGCGACCACGTCACGGTCCTCGCGAAGCCTCCGTCCCACAACCGCTTCATGAGCGGGTTGCTGGAGGACGTCGTTTTTGGGGCGCTGTTTCTCTTTGGGATGTGGTGGTTCATCCTCCGCCCGATGCAGGGCGGCGGGGGAGGGCGGGGCGCCTTCTCCTTTGGGCGCAGCCGCGCGCGCATGCTCACGGAGGACCAGGTTCGGGTGACCTTCAACGACGTGGCCGGCGCCGACGAGGCCAAGGAGGAGGTCGTCGAGCTCGTCGAGTTCCTGCGTGATCCCGGGAAGTTCCAGCGCCTCGGGGGGCGTATTCCGCGCGGCGTGCTCCTCGTCGGCCCGCCGGGGACCGGCAAAACCCTCCTCGCCAAGGCCATCGCCGGCGAGGCCAAGGTGCCCTTCTTCAGCATCTCCGGGTCTGACTTCGTCGAGATGTTCGTGGGCGTGGGCGCCTCGCGCGTCCGCGACATGTTCGAGCAGGCCAAGAAGCACGCCCCCTGCATCATCTTCATCGACGAGATCGACGCCGTGGGCCGCCACCGCGGCGCGGGTCTCGGCGGGGGGCACGACGAGCGCGAACAGACCCTCAACCAGCTCCTGGTCGAGATGGACGGCTTTGCCGGCAACGAGGGCATCATCGTCATCGCCGCCACCAACCGCCCGGACGTGCTCGACCCGGCGCTCCTGCGTCCCGGCCGCTTCGACCGCCAGGTCGTCGTGCCGCTCCCCGACGTGCGCGGGCGCGAGCAGATCCTGCGCGTGCACATGCGTCGCCTCCCCCTGGGCACCGACGTCCGCCCCGACCTCATCGCCCGCGGCACGCCGGGTTTCTCGGGCGCCGACCTCATGAACCTCGTCAACGAGGCCGCGCTCTTTGCGGCCCGCAACAACAAGAAGTCGGTCGACATGTCCGATTTCGATCGCGCCAAGGACAAGATCATGATGGGCAGCGAGCGCCGCTCGATGGTGATGAACGACCAGGAAAAGAAGCTTACGGCCTACCACGAGGCGGGCCACGCGATCGTGGGGCTGAACGTGCCCGATCACGACCCGGTCTACAAGGTGAGCATCATCCCGCGCGGACGCGCCCTCGGCATCACCATGTTCCTCCCCGAGGCCGACCGCTACAGCTACAGCAAGCGCCGCCTGGAGAGCCAGATCTGCTCGCTCTTTGGAGGGCGGATCGCCGAAGAACTCGTCTTCGGCCCCGAACAGGTCACGACCGGCGCGTCGAACGACATCGAGCGGGCCACCGAGATCGCGCGCAACATGGTCACCCGCTGGGGCCTGTCCCCGCGTCTCGGGCCGCTCGCCTACACCGAGGAAGAAGGCGAGATCTTCCTCGGGCGGACGGTCTCGCGGCACAAGCAGGTCTCGGACGAGACGACCCACGTCATCGACGAGGAAGTGCGCGGAATCATCGAAACGAGCTACAAGAGCGCGCGGCAGATCCTCATCGACCACCGGCGCGAGCTCGATCTCATGGCCGACGCTCTTGTCCGTTACGAGACGATCGACAGCGATCAGATCGGCGACATCCTGGCGGGCAAGCCCCCCCGCCCCCCGGCGGGCTGGAGCGAGAGCGCGTCCGAGCCCCCGGGCGGGGCGAACGCGGCCCCGTCCCCCGCCCGGGGCGGCGAGGCCGGTCCGAAAGACGGTGTCGTCGGTGGCCCCGCCGGACAGCACTGAGCGGCCGGCGGTGGTCGCGTGCTTCGACTGCGGGGGGATGCCCCTTCCCCTGGATCGTCCCCACGTGGTGGGAATCCTCAACCTGACGCCCGATTCGTTCTTTGACGGCGGGCGTCACCACGGGCCCGAGCACGCCGCCGAGAGGGCCCGGAGGATGGTCGAGGAGGGGGCCTCCGTGATCGAGCTCGGGGGGGAATCCACCCGCCCGGGTGCCGTCCCTGTCTCCCCGGAAGAAGAGCGGCGGCGCGTCCTCCCCGTCCTTGAGCGGCTCGAGGGTCTCCCCGTCCCGATCGCGATCGACACGAGCGACCCGGTGCTCATGCGGGCCGCCGCCGAGCGCGGGGCGCGGCTCGTCAACGATGTCCGGGCGCTCCTGCGTCCCGGCGCCCTCGAGGCCGCCTCCGCCTCGGGGCTTGCTGTCTGCCTCATGCACATGCGGGGCGAGCCCCCGACCATGCAGGAGGATCCCCGTTACGGGGACGTCGTGGCAGAGGTGCACGCGTTTCTCGCCGCCCGCCGCGACGCCTGCCTGGCGTCCGGGATCGGGCCGCGCTCGATTCTCCTCGACCCGGGTTTCGGCTTCGGGAAGACCCTGGCCCACAACGTGGCGCTTCTGCGCGCCCTCGGTCGTTTCCGCGACCTCGGCTGCCCGCTCCTCGTCGGCCTCTCGCGCAAGTCCTTCGTCGGGACCCTCGGGGGAGGGCGTTCCCCCGGCGAACGACTTCCTGCGAGCTTGGCGGCCGCGGTCCTCGCCTACGCGAGCGGGGCCACCTTTCTGCGCGTGCACGACGTCGCGGCCACCCGCGACGCCCTGGCCTTCGCGCACGCGGTCCGTACGGGAACGGCGGCGTGAGCCGGCGCTATTTCGGCACCGACGGGGTGCGTGGCCTTGTCGGCCGCCCCCCCCTCGAGCCCCTCTTCGTCACCCGCCTGGGTCTCGCGGCCGGCCGCGTGCTCGGGGGCTCGCTCGGGCACGCGCCCCGCGTCCTTCTCGGCCGCGACACCCGGGCGTCGGGCGAGCTTTTTGGCCGCGCTCTCGCCTCGGGTCTCGCCGCCACCGGAACCTCGGTCCTCGATCTCGGCGTCGTGCCCACCCCCGCCCTCGCGCTTCTCGTCCGCCTCCTCGGCGCGGACGCAGGTTTCGTCGTGACCGCGTCCCACCACCCCTACGACCACAACGGGTTCAAGGGCCTCGGGCGCGGCGTGACGAAGCTGGACGACGC
>JAKAQQ010000085.1 GCA_021819635.1 Pseudomonadota bacterium | reverse complement strand
TTCCGATCTATGTTTGCTGCGTTGCTGCTCAGCCCGCCGGCTCCGTCGGATGCCCTGCAGCGTGCGCTCAAACAGCACCGCGACATGATCCGCGGCTAAGCCCCCGGCGTGGCCCTCTTCCGCATCGAGCCGCTGAGCCCGGCCCACGACCGTTCGCGCTTCCTGAGCGGATCGGGCGCGCTCGATCGGTACTTGCGCCGGCAAGCGTCGCAGGATATCCGGCGCCGCATCGCCACGTGTTTCGTCATGATCGACACCGGAACCGGGGAGGTGGTCGGCTTCTACACGCTCGCCGCGACCGGCGTGCCGCTCGATGCACTTTCGGAGGAAGGGACCCGCAGGCTCCCGCGTTATCCCCTCGTGCCCGCCGCCCTCCTCGGCCGCCTCGCCATCGCAGAGCCCTATCAAGGCAGAGGTCTCGGTGCGGCGCTCCTGGTCGACGCGCTCAAACGCGCGTCACGCACGGAGCTCGGGGTCTTCGCGCTCCTCGTCGACGCGAAGGACGATTCCGCGCAGCGCTTCTACGAGCACTTCGGATTCTCGCTCCTTCCCGGCGAGACGCGCCACCTCGTCCTGCCCGTTGCCACGGCGCTGCAACTGCTCGAAGGCCAGATCGCGTACTGAATCCGCGTCATGGGGGATGCGGCGCCGAAGCCGCATCGTGCAGGGGCATCCCCCACAGCGGCGCGATTTTTGATGACCCAACCGCGGAACGACCACCGGGGGACCGCCGGCGCGCGTTCCCGGCCGCCTCGTCCTCGAGGGCAACCGCGGTCCGAGGCGAGCCTGAGGCGTCGGCGCGGCCCGCCGGGCGAGTCTCGCAACGAAGCGGGGCGTGCACCAACCTCATCGCATCCTTGCCAACGAGATCGCCGGTCGCAAGGCGGAGCGGAGAGCGGCAAAGACTGGTTTGCCGCGATCGCGGACGACGGGACGGACGTGCGTCAGTCGTCGTCGCCCGGCATCCGCGTCGTCGCCCGACGATCGAGGTCCCGCAGGTGTTCGAGACGCTCCTTGAGGCGTTTTTCGAACCCCCGCACACCGGGGTGATAGTAACGGCGCTCCCCGAGACCCTCGGGCATGTAGGAAACCCCCGGCGCGTACCCCTCGGGCTCGTCGTGCGGGTAACGGTAGCCGGCGCCGTGGCCGAGCTGCCGGGCGAGCGTCGTGGGCGCGTTGCGCAGGTGCAGGGGGACCTCACGGCTCGTGTCGTTGCGGACCTCGCGTTCCGCTCGGAGATGGGCGAGGTACACGCTGTTGCTCTTCTCGGTGGCGGCCAGGTAGACCGCCGCCTGGGCGAGGGCGAGAAGCCCTTCGGGCTCGCCCAGCCGCTCGTAGGTCTCCCAAGCGTGGAGCGTGAGCCCCAGCGCGGCGGGGTCGGCCAGACCCACGTCCTCGGAGGCGGCACGCAGGAGGCGTCGGGCCACGATGCGGGGATCGACCCCGGCGTCGAAGAGGCGCACCACCCAGTAGAGGGTGGCGTCCGGCGCGGAGCCCCGGAGGCTTTTGTGCATCGCCGAAAGGAGATCGTAGTACCAATCCCCGGATTTGTCGGCCTTACGGAAGGCTTCGCCCAGCACGCGCCCGAGGAGATCACGGCCGACCGTCGGGCGCTCGAGGCTCCGGGCGACGTGGGCCGCAACCTCGAGGTAGTTGAGAAGACGTCGGGCGTCGTGATCGCAGGCACGGAGCAGGATCGCGCGGGCCTCGGGATCGAGATCGAGCGGCGCGCGATCCGGCGGGCGAAAGAGAGGGTCGCCGAGGGCCCGGTCGACGAGGCGCTCGAGGGCCGCGTCCGCGAGCGGGCGCAGGATGACGACCCTCGTCCGCGAGAGGAGCGCCCCGTTCAGCGCAAAGGCCGGGTTTTCGGTCGTGGCGCCGATGAGGGCGAGAATCCCCTTCTCGACCCAGGGCAGCAGCACGTCCTGCTGGGAACGGCTGAAGCGGTGGATCTCGTCAAGGAAGAGGACGGTGCGTTCCGGGAGACGGGCCGCGGCCGACTCGGCCGCCGCGCGGACCTCACGGACCCCGGCCTGGACGGCCGAGAGGGAGACGAGCCGGGCGTCCCACGAGCGGGCCAAGAGGATGCCGAGCGTGGTCTTGCCGGTCCCGGGCGGTCCCCAGAGAATCAGGGACTGGGGCTGGGCGCGGGCCGCCGGATTGAGCGGCCCTTCCGGGCCCAGGAGTTCGTCCTGCCCGAGAATCTCCTCGAGCGTCGCCGGGCGGAGACGCTCGGCGAGCGGGGCGACGTCCGTCACGGACGGACTCAGCCCCCCCCGAGCACCGCCGTCCCGCTCGGCGGCCGGAACCGGAACCGGCCGGCCGGAACGGGCGCGTCGAGGACGACGTCGCGGAAGCGGAGGTCGGTGCGTTCCCCCAGACGGTCGCGAAGCCGCATCGCCACCGGAACGCCTCCCCGAAGACCAAGCGCGATTCGGACGAAAGGTCCGGGCCGGCGCGGGCGGAGGACGTACCAGACCGTCCGGCCCACACGCCCTTCGTAGGTAATGCGGTAAAGCCGGCGGACGTGGGCGGTACCGGCGAGCAGAAGATCAGGACGGCGACCCAAAGCCGCCCGCTCGGGGCGCACCGTGACCTGCTCGAGTTCCTCGTCGTAGACCCAGATCCGATGCCCGTCGGCGACGATCCGCTCGGGCGAGGGAGCGTCGTAGATCCAGGCGAACTTCCCCGGGCGGGCGATCCAGACGCGCCCCGCACGGGTTCGGGCGGTGCGAAGCGCGGGGTCGTGGACGACCTGGACAAAGCGCGCCTGGAACGTGCGGATGCCGGCCAGGGTCCGGGCAAGGGCGCGGACCTCCACCGCCGGGCCGGTCGGGGCGGGCGTCGCCGCGGGCGGGCGGGCGGGGAGCGCGTGGGCCGCGACCAAGGAGAGGACCGCCGCGACCGGGAGGGCCGCGACCCAGGCGGACGCGCGCCGGCGGGCCCGTGGTTGTGAACGGTTCATCAATCTTCCTCCGGACGGCGGACGAGGACCTCGCGCATGCCGTTCGACTGGAGCGGCCCCACGAGTCCTTCGCGTTCCATGCGCTCGATCAGGCGAGCGGCCCGATTATAGCCAATGCGGAGCCGGCGCTGGACGGCCGAGGTCGACGCCCGTTTCGAGGCGAGAACGAGACGGACCGCCTCGTCGTAGAAGGGATCGCTTCCCTCCCCTCCCCCTCCGTCCCCGCCGAGGACGTCGGGTTCGGTGTCCTCCCCCGTCTCCCGCTCGTTGAGGATCTCTTCGTGGTACTGGGGCGGGGCGGTTTTCCGCAGGTACTCGACCACGCGGTGGACCTCGCTGTCGGAGACAAACGCACCGTGCACCCGCAGCGGAACACTCTGCCCGGCGGGGAGGTAGAGCATGTCGCCCTGGCCGAGGAGCGATTCCGCCCCGTTCTGGTCGAGGATGGTGCGCGAATCGGTCCGTGAGGAGACCTGGAAGGCCACCCGCGCGGGGACGTTGGCCTTGATGAGCCCGGTGATCACGTCAACCGTCGGGCGTTGGGTGGCGAGGATGAGATGCAGGCCGGACGCCCGGGCCTTCTGGGCCAGGCGCGCGACGAGCTGCTCGACTTTCTTCCCGGCGACGAGCATGAGATCGGCCAGCTCGTCGATGACGATCACGACCTGCGCGAGCGCGGGAAGCGTCTCGGGCGTCGGGTACCCGAGTTCCGCAAGAAGCGCCCGCACCTCCGCCGTCGTCTCGACGGGGCCCTCTTCGAGCCGCCGGCGGTAGCCCGCCAGGCCGCGGACGCCGAGCGCGGCCATCAGCCGGTAGCGGCGATCCATCTCGTGCACCGCCCAGCGGAGCGCGGTCGCCGCCTCGCGGACGTCGATCACGACCGGCGTCAGGAGGTGGGGGATGTCGGCGTACGCCGAGAGCTCGAGCATCTTGGGGTCGATCAGGACGAGCCGGACGCGCGCGGGAGGGTTTTTGTAGAGCAGGCTCAGGATCATCGCGTTGAGCGCGACCGATTTCCCGGAGCCCGTGGTCCCGGCGATCAGAAGATGCGGCATGCGCTCGAGATCGGCCACGACGGGCTGGCCGGCGATGTCCTTACCGAGCGCGAGCGTGAGCGGCGAGGGCGAATCGGCGTAGAGACGCGTCCGCAGGATCTCGCCCAGAGTCACGACCTCGCGGGCCGCGTTGGGAACCTCAAGCCCGATGTAGGGTTTGCCGGGAATGATGTCGACGACGCGGACGCTCGTCGTGGAGAGCGTGCGGGCGAGATCCTTGGCGAGCGACGCGATCTGGCTCACCTTGACGCCGGGCGCGGGCTGGAGCTCGAGGCGCGTCACGACCGGCCCCTGCTCCACGGCGACGACTTGGACCTTCACACCAAAGTCGCGGAGCTTGTCTTCGACGAGGCGGGACATGGCCTCGAGCGCTTCGCGGCCGACGTGGTGCGGCCGCTCGGGGGGGGCGTCGAGAAGGGAAAGAGGCGGAAGCACGTCCACCCCCGTCCCCTCGAAAAGGCGGCCCTGGCGCTCGCGAAGCGCGCGCGCGCTCGGCTCGGGGAGCACGGCGGAGGCCGTCCGGACCAGAGGGCGGGCGCGCGGCGGGGGCTCGTCCTCCTCGGCGTCGTCCTCCCGGTTGGGGTCGACGACGGCCGCCACCTCCGGGACGACATCCTCCACCGGGCGCACCGTCCGTTCGCGCTCCGTCCGGCGGGTGCGGCGCGCCTGCCGCCAGCGCAGGAGGAGCCAGGCGGCAAGAGCGCCCAGAAACGCGTGGAGACGCCGCCCGAGATCGAGCCACGAAACCCGCGTGGCCAGGGTCGCCGCGGCGAGGAGAAGCCCCACAAGAAGAAGGGTGGAGCCGAGCGTCCCGAGAGCCGGACGGACGAGAGAAGCGGCGGCGCGCCCCCAGAGTCCTCCGCTGCTCGCGCCGAGG
>JAKAQQ010000084.1 GCA_021819635.1 Pseudomonadota bacterium | reverse complement strand
TTCTCGGCCACCGCCATCTCGCGACGACCCAGATCTACACCCACCTCGACTTTCAGCACCTCGCCCGGGTCTACGACACCTGCCACCCGCGCGCCCGCCGCCGCCCGTGACCGCCCCGCCCGCCTTCCACGGCACGACGATCGTCTGCGTCCGGCGCGACGGGCGCGTGGCGCTCGGCGCCGACGGCCAGGTCACCCTGGGCCAGACGATCGTCAAGAGCAACGCCCGCAAGATCCGCCGCCTGTTCGACGGCCGCGTGCTCGCCGGCTTCGCCGGCAGCACCGCCGACGCCCTCACCCTCACCGAACACTTCGAGACCCAGCTCGAGAAGCACGGCGGCCAGCTGGCCCGCGCCGCGGTCGAACTCGCCCGCGAGTGGCGCGGGGACCGCACGCTGCGCCGGCTCGAGGCGCTCCTCTGCGTCGCCGACCGCGAGCGGTCGCTGATCGTCTCCGGCAACGGCGACGTCCTCGAACCGGACGACGGCCTCGTCGCGCTCGGTTCCGGGGGCTTCTACGCCCTGGCCGCCGCCCGGGCGCTTTGCGCCCACACCGCGCTCGACGCCCCGACGATTTGCCGCGAGGCCCTGCGCTGCGCGGCCGACATCTGCGTCTACACCAACCACGAAATCCTGATCGAGGAGCTGGAGACCGCGGCGTGAGCACGCTCCTTCCGGCCGGGCGGGAGCCCCCGGTCCCGATGACCCCCCGCGAGATCGTCGAGGAACTCGACCGTCACGTGGTCGGCCAGGCGGCCGCCAAGCGCGCCGTCGCCGTGGCGCTCCGAAACCGCTGGCGGCGGCTCGGGATCGACGAGCCGCTGCGGACCGAAATTACCCCGAAGAACATCCTCATGATCGGGCCGACGGGCGTGGGCAAGACCGAGATTGCCCGCCGCCTCGCCCGCCTCGTCGGCGCCCCCTTCCTCAAAATCGAGGCCACGAAATTCACCGAGGTCGGCTACGTCGGCCGCGACGTCGAGTCGATCGTCCGCGACCTCGTCGAGACCGCCCTCAACGCCGAGCGGACGGCCGCGCGCCTCCGCGCGTCGGGCTCGGCCCGCCTCCGCGCCGAGCGGCGGGTGCTCGCGGCGCTCCCTCCCGTCCCCCCGGCCGGGCCCGGGGCGACCGAACCCTCCGAACGCGAACGGCTCGCCCGGCTCCGGCGCGGAGACTACGACGAGGTCGTGATCGACGCCGATCTCTCCGCACCGTCCTCCGGCCTCGAGTTTCCCCAGGTCCCGGGGCTCGAGGAATTCTCCCAACAGTTCACGACCCTCTTGCGCACGCTCGGCCCGGGGGCGGGGACGACCCGCCGCCGCCTCTGCGTCGCCGAGGCCCTCCCCCTCTTCGAGGAAGAGGAACTCCGCGCCGAGAGCGAGGGCGGCGATCTTCCGCGCCGGGCCATCGACCGCGTGGAGCAGGAGGGCATCGTCTTTCTCGACGAGATCGACAAGATCGCCCGGCGGGCGGGCGGCGGCGACGGAGGCGGGCCCGACGTCTCGCGCGAGGGCGTCCAGCGCGATCTCCTGCCGCTCGTCGAGGGGACGACCGTCGTCACCCGCCACGGGCCGGTGCGGACCGACCACATTCTCTTCATCGCCTCGGGGGCGTTCCACGTCGCCCGACCCGCGGACCTCATTCCGGAGCTCCAGGGACGCTTTCCGATCCGGGTCACGCTCGATCCCTTGGGCGAGGACGACTTCGTGCGCATCCTGGCCGGGACCGAGCACGCCCTCACCCGCCAGTACCAGGCGCTCCTCGCCCGCGAGGGCGTGAGCCTCGTCTTCACCGAGGACGGGCTGCGGCGCATCGCCGCCCTCGCCGTCGCGGTCAACCGCCGCACCGAGGACATCGGCGCGCGGCGCCTGCACACACTCCTCGAGCGTCTCCTCGAGGACGTCTCGTTCCGCGCCCCCGACCTCGGGCGGACGACGGTGACGGTGGACGCCGCCTACGCCGAGGAGCGTCTCGCGGCGCTGGCCGGCGACCTCGATCTCAGCCGCTACATCCTCTGAACCGCCCGCGGCCCGTCACGGGCGGGCGGTGGCGGTGTCTTCCGCCGCCTCCGATCCCTCCTCGTCCCGGAGCCAGCGGCGGTATTCCTCGGCCTTGCGCGCCAGACCTTCCTCGGGATCGGCGCCGCCGAGCGCGCGCACGTCCTCCGTAAGACGCATCGAGCAGAAACGCGGGCCGCACATCGAACAGAAATGGGCCAGCTTGTGCGCGTCCTTGGGGAGCGTCGCGTCGTGGTACTCCCGCGCCCGCTCGGGATCCAGCGCGAGGTGGAACTGGTCCTCCCAGCGGAACTCGTAACGGGCGAGGCTCAGGGCGTTGTCCCGGATCTGGGCCCCCGGGTGCCCGCGGGCCAGGTCGGCGGCGTGGGCGGCGATGCGGTAGGCGATCACCCCCGCGCGAACGTCCTCCGCGTCCGGCAGCCCGAGATGCTCCTTGGGCGTCACGTAGCAGAGCATGGCCGCGCCGTGCCAACCGATCGTCGCCGCGCCGATCGCCGAGGTGATGTGGTCGTAGGCGGGCGCGACGTCGGTGGTGAGCGGGCCGAGCGTGTAGAAGGGGGCCTCGGCGCAGACCTCGATCTCGCGCCGCACGTTCTCGGCCACGAGATGGAGCGGGACGTGCCCGGGCCCCTCGATCATGACCTGCACGTCCGCCGCCCAGGCCCGCCGGGTGAGCGTCCCGAGCGTGGCCAGTTCCGCGAACTGGGCCTCGTCGTTGGCGTCGGCGATCGATCCCGGACGCAGGCCGTCGCCGAGAGAAAACGCGACGTCGTAGGAGCGGAAGATCGCACACAGCTCGTCGAAGTGCTCGGTGAGAAAGTTCTCCCGATGGTGGGCGAGGCACCAACGGGCCAGGATCGCCCCCCCGCGGGAGACGATGCCCGTCACCCGCCGGGCGGTGAGCGGGATGTGGCGGAGCAGGACCCCGGCGTGGATCGTCATGTAGTCGACGCCCTGCTCGGCCTGATCAAGGACCGTCTCGCGGAAGACCTCCCAGGACAGGTCCTCGACGACCCCACCGACGCGTTCGAGGGCCTCGTAGATCGGCACCGTTCCGATCGGCACCGGCGAACTTCGGAGGATCCACTGCCGGGTGAGGGCGAGATCGCGCCCGGTCGAAAGATCCATGACGGTGTCGCTCCCGAGGCGCACGGCGGCGACCAGCTTCTCGATCTCCTCGACGAGGTCGGCGTGGACCGCCGAGTTGCCGAGGTTGGTGTTGATCTTGACCCGGAAGTTGCGCCCGATCGCCATCGGCTCGAGCTCGGGGTGATTGACGTTGGCCGGCAGGATCGCCCGGCCCGCGGCCACCTCGTCGCGCACGAACTCGGGGGTCACGGTCTCGGGCAGGCGGGCGCCGTGGGCCGCCCCGGGGTGCCGGCGCAGGAGGTCGCGGTAACGGGGGTCGCGGCGAAGCTCGTCGAGGCGGACGTTCTCGCGCAGCGCCACGTACTCCATTTCGGGGGTGACGAGCCCGCGCCGGGCGTAGGCGAGCTGTGTCACCGCCGCCCGGGCGCGCGCGTGCCGCGCGGGGCGGACCGGCACGGGGGGCGCGCCCGGCGGGGCCGTGCCCACGGCGGGCGGGCGGGACGAGGCCTCGGTGTCGCCGCGCTCGGCGATCCAGCCCGCGCGCAGCGGCGGAAGCCCCCCGGCGAGATCGACCGCGGCGTCGGGGTCGGCGTACGGTCCGGACGTGTCGTAGAGGGGGATCGGCGGGTTCGGGCGCCGGAGCACCCCCTCGGTCGTCGGGGACTGGAGGACCTCGCGCATGCCCACGCGGAGATCGGGTCGCGATCCCTGAACGTAGCACTTGCGGGAACCGGGGTGCGGGCGGCGGGCACGTTCGGCAAGCGAACGCAGGCGCTCGGCGGCGCCTTCGGGAGAGACGGCCATGGGATCCTCCCGCGGCGGGAGAAGCCGGAACAGCCGGTTCCTCGTGCCGCGTCAAGCGGTTTCAGTATATCGCGCGCGCGGCCCCGCGGGCCGCCCCGCGCCCCCGGCCCCGCACGCCCCCGGCGGGAGGTTACATTTCGTTACCCAAGAGCGTGGCCCCCTTTGCTACACTCCCCGCATCGTTTTCCGGGCCGGAGTCCGTTCCGATGAGCCCCCGCTTCGACTTCGCCGCGGCGCGCCGCCAGATGGTCGAGCAGCAGCTGCGGACCCAGGCGATCCACGACCCGCGGATCTTCGAGATTTTCGCCCGCCTGCCCCGGGAGGAATTCACGCCCGCGGCGCTGCGGACCCTGGCCTACGCCGAGCTCGAGGTGCCCCTCGGGCACGGGGCGTCGATGGACCGTCCCTCGTACCTCGGGGCCGTCCTGGACGCCGTGCGGCCCGCGGCGGGGGAACGCGTTCTCGAAGTCGGCACCGGGAGCGGCTACCTGAGCGCCTGCCTGGGGGCGCTCGGCGCGACGGTGCACAGCGTGGAGATCGAGCCGACCCTCGTCGCCCGCGCGCGGCGGGTGCTCGCCGCCGTCGTCCCCGAGACGTCCGTCACGGTCGAGACCGACGACCTCCATACCTGGGGTGGCCCCGGGGAGATCTACGACGTCGTCGTCCTCGGAGGATCCCTCCCGAAGGCGGATCCTTCGTTCCTCCACGCCCTTCGCCCCGGGGGACGGCTTCTTGCGGTGCTCGGGCACCCGCCGCTCATGACCGCCCGCCTCTTCGTCCGCGCGCGGGCGGGTGAGGGCGCGAGCGCCCGCGCGCTTTTCGAAACCTCCCTTCCTCCCTTGCGGGGACTCCCCAGCCCCCGCGGGCGCGCCCCGAGCCCCGCCCGCACCACCGAACTTGGCCTTTCATGACCCCTCCCCGTCGCCTCCTCGCTCTCCTCGCTCTCCTCGCCGTCCTGGCCCTCGTCCCGGCGCCGACCCGGGCGAGCCCGCCCACGCGCCACGATCTCTGGTCGGTCTTCCAGCTCGCGCTCCACAACG
>JAKAQQ010000083.1 GCA_021819635.1 Pseudomonadota bacterium | reverse complement strand
TCATGCGGATCCGGGGGGAACTCGACGCGCTCCGGGCGATGGGACTCGACGAAGGCGCCCGGCTGATCGACCCCAAGATCCTGGCCCTCGTCGTCGCGCTCCCTCTCCTGACGCTGTGGAGCGATTTTTTTGCGTTGGCCGGCGGCCTCGTCACGGCCTCCCTGACCCTGAATCTGCCCGTGGGGCACCTCCTCGCCCTCGTCCAGAGGATCGTGCCGGCCAGCGACTACTGGATCGGAATCGGCAAAGCCGCCGTCTTCGGCCTCGTGATCGGGCTCGTGGCCACCACCTTCGGCCTCGAGGTCGGATCCGACAGCCAGAGCCTCGGGTACGAAACGACGCGGTCGGTGGTGACGGCCATCACTCTGGTCATCGTCGTCGACGCCCTCGCCGCCGTCGCCCTCCGGTCCGTCGGGATCCCGTAAATGAGCGCCCCCGTTGCCAACGTCGTTGAGGTCGGATCGCTGAACATCCGCTACGGCCGGCAGTGGATCCTGCGCGACGTCTCGTTCACGGTCCGGGCGGGCGAGTGCCTCGGTCTCGTCGGGCCCTCGGGCTCGGGCAAAAGCGCGCTCCTGCGCCATGTGCTGGCGCTCGAACGCAGCGCCGGCGGGCGTCTCGCCCTCTTCGGGCGCGCGATCGACGGGCCCGACGATCCCGCCCTGCGCCTCCTGCGCCGGCGCATCGGCATCCTGTTTCAGGGCGGCGCCCTCTTCAGCGCCCTCGACGTCCTCGAGAACGTCACGCTTCCCCTCCGCGCCATGCACGTCCCCGTCGGCTGGGCCAACACCATGGCGCGGCTCGCGCTCCACCAGGCGGGACTCGACCCCGCCGTCGGGAGCAAGAAGCCCGCCGAACTTTCCGGCGGCATGGCGACCCGGGCCGCCCTGGCCCGTGCGCTCGTCCTCGGCCCCGAGCTCCTCGTGCTCGACGAGCCCACGCAGGGGCTCGACCCGCCGGTGGGCCGGGCCTTCGTCGCCGCCCTCGAGGACCTGCGCCGCCGCTCGTCCCTCACGGTGCTTCTCGTCACGCACGATCTCGAGACCCTGCGCTCCGTGGCCGACCGCATCGCGGTCCTCGGCGAGGGGGTGCTCCTCACCATCGGTGCACCGGAGGCCGTGACAGGCTACGATCACCCCGTGGTCCGCGACTACTTCCGGGGGTGGACACCCGCCCGATGACACAACGCACCCATGCCCTGGCCACCGGCCTCTTCCTCGTCGTGCTCGGGACGGGCGTGTTCGTGGCCTTCTTCTGGCTCCGGGGTGGAACCCGGGGCGGCGGGGTCTACGAACTCGTGAGCCACGGCTCCGCGGCGGGTCTCTACGACGGAGCCCCGGTCACCGAGCACGGCCTCACCGTGGGGCGTGTCGTCGCGCTTCACCTGCGGGGCTACCCCCCGTCGGTCGTCGTCCGGATCCGCGTCGGCCGAAGGGTGCGGGTGGGCGTGGGGACGAAGGCGGTCGTCGAGAGTTCCCTCTTCGGAGGCGGGGGGTCGCTCGCGCTCGTCCCGCCGGCCCGCGGCCCCTACCGGCCGCTCACCGCCCCCGCGGGGCAGACGCCCCGCATCCCGCTCGCGGGCTCGGCGAACGCGCTCCTCATGCACAATCTTGCGGTCTCGGCATCCGAACTGCGCCTCCTCGGAACACGGCTCAACCGTCTCCTCGATCCGCGCACGCTGCGTCGCTTCTCTACCCTGAGCCGAGAGGGCGTCCGCACAAGCCGGCATCTGGCACGCCTCACCGCCGAAGCCGATCGGGCGTTGCCGCTCCTCGTCAACCGGACGAAGGACCTCATCGGCACGACCCAACGTCTTGCGCGCACGCTCCACGCCGAGGCACGCACGCTCCACCGGGGAACCCGCCGGCTCGAAACCACCTTGCTCCTGCGCACACTGCCCGCATCGGAGCACAGCCTGAAGACCCTCGGCCGGGCCGCCCGGGCCTGGGCCCGCTTCGGCACCGTGCTCGATCACGACCCGCAGATCCTTCTCTACGGACGCCGCTTCGCCCGTCCGCACCCCCGAACCCATCCCCGCCGGGGAGGCCCCCACCGTTGAACCCGCTCCGTCGCGCGCCCCTCGTTCTTTCGCTCCTTGCGCTCTGCACCGCGTGCACGCTCACTCCGAAGCGCGGCGCCCTGCCCACCACCCTGGCCTTCCCTGCGCCCGCGGGCGTCGGGCGGGCCACGCCCACCATCCCTCCCCTCGTGCTCTTTCCCGTCCGCGCCCCGTCGTGGCTCGCGACACGGCTCCTCTACGTTCGCCGCTCGGGTGGCCTCACGATCCGCACGCACCGACGGGCGGTCTGGATCGCGTCCCTGCCCGGGATCCTTTCCGGCGCGCTGCGGGAGTCCCTCATCCCGCACGAGCGCGCGGGCACGGCCCGGATCGCGCTCCATGTCCGCCTCTTCGACCTCGAAGAAACCCTCACGGGCGCCCGGGCCCACGTCCTCATGGAGGCCCGCACCCGGCTTTCCAGTCTCCTCCCCGGCGTGCCCGACCGGGTGCGTCTCTGGCGGCTTGCGGCGCGGACGGGCCCGGGCGCCCGTGCCGAGGCGCGGGCCATCGTCGCCCTCGACAAACGGTTCAACGCCGATGTCCTCCGCTGGATCGTCCGCTCGACCGCCGTCCCCGGTCGGCCCGCGGACCGTCCGTCCCGCTGACCGCTCCGAGCCGTCGCGGAAGGGCAACGGGCGTCGGGAGCGGAGTCCGCGGGGTCAGCCGGCGGCCCCCGTCGCCGCTCGTGCCGCAAGCCAAGGATCGGTCGCAAGCGCCTCAAGAACGCCCACGCCCGCGGCGCTGCACGCACGCGCGTCCAGGATGCGCGCGCCCTCCTCGGGCACCAGAATGAAGACAAGATCGGGCGCGGGCAGACGGCCGCGACCGTGCTCGGGCCACTCGACCAGAAGATTCGCTCCGGCGGGAAGTTCGCGCAGGGCGAGATCCTCGACTTCCGCAGGGAAGCGGAGACGGTAGAGATCGACGTGGACGAAAAGCTGCCCACCCGCGTCGTGATCTTCCCGCAGGACGAACGTCGGGCTCGTGACCTCGGCGGCGGGCTCCCAAGCCCGGACGAACCCGCGAGCCAGGCTCGTCTTTCCCGCGCCGAGCGGCCCCTCAAGGTAGACTACAAGCCCCCGATCCCGCGGCCAGACCGCTCTGAGGCTGCGGCCGAGGTGGGGCCAGCCCCGCGGCCCGATCCGCCAGCGGCCGAAGGCTCCGTTCACGGCCCAACGTACGGCAGGAGATCCTGCGAGACGGGACCCCAATCCCGCCCCCGCGCAGCCCGCTGCCCCGCCCGCACGTGGAGGAGCACCCCCGCGCGGGCGGCGTCCCCCGCGGTCAGCCCGCGGGCACGGAGACCGGCCACGATGCCGGTGAGAAGATCTCCGGTTCCCGCCGTGGCCAGCACGGGCAGGGAGTACGGAGCCAGAGAAAGCCCCCCCTCGGGATCGGCCACCACCGTTCCGCTCCCCTTGAGAATCACGGTGGCCGCATAACGGTGGGCCAGCTCGCGGGCGGCCGCGAGCCGGTCGTTCTGGATCTCCTCCGTGGAAACCCCGAGAAGGCGCGCGGCTTCGCCCGGGTGCGGGGTCAGAATCCAGTCCTTGCGGCGGACGGGTTCCGCGGCGAGAAGATTGAGTCCGTCGGCATCGAGCACGAGAGGGCGGGGATCGCGGACGAGAAGACCCCACAGGCTGCGTCCCCAGGCGGCGCGCCCGAGACCCGGTCCGAGCGCGAGCACGCTCGCGGGCAGACGGGCGAGGGCGGCGCGCGTCGGGCGAAGGAGTCCATGGACCATGAGCGAGGAGCAGCCGGCAAGAAGCCCCTCCACGTGTTCGGGGCGAGTCACGACACTCACGAGTCCGGCGCCCGCACGCAGGGCGGCTTCGCCGGCAAGCCGCACGGCCCCGCCGTAGCCGAGATCCCCGCCGACCACGAGGACGTGCCCCCCGAGGCCCTTGTGCGCGTCCGCGGGCCGCGCGGGGATGAGGGCCCCGAGATCGGAAAGATTCTGGATCCCGATCGCGGGCGGAACCTCGGCGAGGAGTTCCTCGAGACCGAGGGGAGCGACGTCGAGACACCCCACGTAACGGCCTGCGGCCGCGGTGAAATGGCCGGGAGCGGCCGTGATGAAGGCGAGCGTCCGCCGTGCGGGGAGGGCCACGGGACGCGGCTCTCCGGAGGTGGCGTCGAGCCCCGAGGGTACGTCGAGCGCGAGGATCTCCCGGCTACACCCGGCAAGCGCGAGCAGAAGATCCGCCGTCTCCCGCCCGAGCGGCCGCGAGAGGCCGATCCCGAAGAGCCCGTCGGCCAGAACCGTCTCCGACCAGGACGGCCAGGACGCGAGGAACGAGCGGCATTCCGCCGCGGGCACGATCCTCCCCCCGGCCGCGACGTAACGGTCGCGGGCGGCCCGCGCGGGTGCGGCCCCGGGCTCGCCCCAGGCGAGGACGACGGGCGCCCCCCCCGTCTCGAGAACACGTCGGGCAAGAACGTACCCGTCCCCCCCGTTGTTCCCCGTCCCGCAGAGGACAAGGAGGAATCGGGCCCACGGCCAGTGACGGCGCAGCACCCCGCGTGCGGCCTCCCCGGCCCGCTCCATGAGGGCATGCGGATCAAGCCCGAGACGCCGAGCGGCTTCCGCTTCGAGCCACCGGTGGGTCTCAAGGCCGTCGGCCCGGTGGGGGACCGGGGCGTCGAGAGGGGGAATCATCGCGTCAGCGTCCCGCGTCCGGGGGGAGAAGCCCATTCTAGGCCGAAGTTCTTCCCGACCTGATGCAGGGTATCTCTTGTCTTGGCTCTGTTGAATTTCAAGGGGGTTGGCGGACCGAGACGGGTTGATCGACGGGAAGTCGAGCTTGTCCGCAATCAAGAAGGGCCCACGAGAGCCGAGAACCGGCCACTGCACCAAGCCTTGCGATTGGCGGCCGGGGAGAGCCCGTTCGGGATTTGGGGAAACCCTTCGGAACCCGCGCTTGCGCCCGGAC
>JAKAQQ010000082.1 GCA_021819635.1 Pseudomonadota bacterium | reverse complement strand
GGAAGGGGAGCGCGGTCTCGGGGGGCAGCCCGGTGGCCGTCCTCGCCACCCAAGGTGAGAGGAGCGCGCCTGCAGAGGCCGCCCTCCCACCGCCGGAGCCCTCCCCGGCTCCCGCCCCGAAGGCTTCGGAGGCCGCCCGCCCCGCGCCCGCCGCCCCTCCTCCCGAAACCCCGCGGGCGGGCGGTTCCCCGCCCGGCGAGCGGCCCGTCCACGCGGGGCCGCAGGTCCGACGTCTTGCCCGCGAGCTCGGAATCGACCTCCGCCGCATCCGCGGAAGCGGCCCGCGCGGGCGCATCCGCCCGGCCGATCTCGTCGCGGCTCCCGCCGCGTCCGCCTCCGCCGCGGTCCCGGCGCCCGACTACGCGCGCTTCGGCCCCGTCGAAACCGTGCCCCTCGGGCGTATCCCGCGCCTCTCCGGCCCCCGTCTCCAGGCGAGCTGGAACACGATTCCGCACGTCACCCAGCACGACCGGGCGGACATCACCCGCCTCGACGCGCTTCGCCGCGAGCTGAGCGCCGCGGTGGGCCAGAACGGCCCGCGTCTCACGCTTCTCCCCTTCGTGCTCCGTGCCTGCGTGGAGGCTCTCCTCCGTCACCCGAGCGTCAACGCCTCGCTCAGCCCCGACGGGACGGAGCTCGTCCTCAAGAGGTACCACCACATCGGGGTGGCGGTCGACACCCCCCAGGGCCTCGTCGTGCCGGTGCTGCGTGACGTCGGCCGGAAAGACGTGTTGGCCCTGGCGCGGGAGCTCGTGGAGGTCTCCGCCCGCGCCCGGGAGGGGCGTCTCACGGCCGCCGACCTTCAGGGCGGATCGTTCAGCGTCTCGAGCCTCGGCGGGATCGGCGGGACGGCCTTCACCCCCATCATCAACGCCCCCGAGGTGGGGATCCTCGGCGTCTCGCGGGCGAGCCTCGAACCCGTCTGGCAGGACGGGGGATTCGTGCCCCGTCTCCTCCTGCCCCTTTCGTTCTCTTACGACCACCGGGTGATCGACGGGGCGGAGGCGGCGCGCTTCACGCGCACGCTGGCCGGGATTCTCGAGAGCCTCGAGGGCCTCGTCGCCTGAACGGCATACGCGCGCGCCTATTCTTCTTTACGGCTCCGCGGTGCCGTCCGTCTGGTGCGGGAAGCCGCTTGTCCGGCCCCGCTTGCGGGTGGGCGGCGGGGGAGGCCCCAAGGGCTACAATGAAAACCAAGGCGGGCGGGTCGCCCGTTTCGATCACCGACACTTGGGAGGCTCTTCCATGAAACCACGGTTTTCTCCTCCCGCGGTCCTCCGGATGGGGCTCGCGGTTGCTCTTCTGGCTGTCCTCGCGGCCTGCAACGGAACGTCGAGCGGCACGGGCTCGCTCTCGATGGCCGTGACCGACACACCGGTCGACGGGGTCGCGCAGGTCACCGTCGCCTTCACCGGCATCGAACTCATGGGACCGAACGGCATGGTGAACTACGCGCTCTCGAGCGAGCAGCAGGTCAATCTTCTGACGCTCCAGGGCACGCAGGACTTCACGCTCCTCGCCAACCAGCCGGTGCCCGCCGGCAATTACCAGTGGATGCGTCTCGACATCGATCCCGCGCATTCCTTCGTGGTGACCGACGCGGGAACCCAGTATCCGCTTTCCGTGCCGAGCGGATCGGAGACCGGCCTCAAGCTCGTGAGCGGCTTTACCGTCGCTCAGGGGTCGCTCTCCTCGTTCGTGATCGACTTCAACCTCCGCCAGTCGCTCACCGAGACCAATCAGGGCGGCACCGTCACCTACGCGCTTACGCCGGCCCTGCGCATCACCAACCAGCAGGAGGTCGGCCAGGTCGCCGGGACGGTGTCCGCGAATCTCGACATCGGCACGACCCCCATCAGCGCCACCGGCTGCGATCCGGCCGTCTACGTCTACAGCGGGACGCCCGCGACCCTCGAGGGTTACGACGCCACCGTGAGCGGGGGCACGATGCCGCTCACCTCGGCCACCCTCACGCTCGATGCGACGACGGGGCTCTACACCTACACGGTGGGCTTCCTCGCGCCCGGTTCCTACACGCTCACGGTGACCTGTGCGGGCGCCGACGTGAGCGGGGGGACCTTCGTCGACGTGCCGCCCCAGGCGGCCACGGTGAGCGCCGGAGAGACGACGACCCTCGACTTCAGCTGACGCCCGTGGGGCCGGGGGGTGCCGCAGCGCGCCCCCCGGCGGTGCTCGCCGCTCGAGCGTTGGCGGACAAGGATCGGCCGGGAGGCTTCCCGGGACGCCCCGGGCCTCCGGCGTGCGTGGGTCCGGTTTCCTTCGTGCGTGCGCCGACTTGACAGACGTGCCGTTTGCTGCTAGCGTCAGCCGGTTCACCCTCCTTGCCGCCGCCCATCCATGCGTCCCCGTCCCACCTCTCCCGTGTCCCGCGCTTCGACCGAGGACCTCGGGGAACGGGCACGCGCGGTCCTCAAGATCCTCATGGAGCACTATCTCCGCTCCGGCGAGCCGGTGGGTTCGGCCGGGATCGCCCAGCGTCTCGACACCCCGCTCAGCCCGGCGAGCGTGCGGAGCGTCCTGGCGGATCTCGAGGAGCGCGGTTATCTCCTCTCGCCCCACACCTCCTCGGGACGCGTCCCGACCGTCAAGGGGTACCGGTTCTTCATCGACACCCTCCTCCAGTTCGACACGCCCGACGAACGGCTGCTTGCCCGTCTGCGCGAGGTCCTCGCGCGGGAGGACGGTCCGCCCGAGGAACTCCTGGCCCGCGCTTCGGAGATGGTCTCGATGCTCACCCACATGGCGGCCCTCGTGAGTGTGCCCCGGCGTGAGGTGCGGGTCTTCCGTCACATCGAATTCATTCCTCTCGAGGGACGCCGCATCCTCGCCGTCCTCGTGACCGACGAGGGCGAGATCGACAACCGTCTTCTCGCGGTCGACCACGCCTTCGACCGTCCCCGCCTCGAGGAGTCCGCCCGGTGGCTCAACGAGCGTTTCTCGGGGCGGAGTCTCGAAGACGTGCGCGCGTGCCTCGAGCAGGAGATCCAGCAGACCCGGGCCGGGCTCGAGCGGATCCTGACCTCGGTGCGCGCCATGACCGACACGCTCCTCGAGAAGGACCGCCGGGGCGAGGTGCTCCGTGTGGCGGGGGCCCTGAATCTCTTCGGGTTCGAGGAACTGCACAATCTCGCCCGCCTGCGCGAGCTTTTCGAGGCGCTCGACCGGCAGCGGGACATCCTGCACCTCTTCGAGGCCTGCGCCCGGGCCGAAGGGGTCCGCATCTTCCTCGGCCAGGAGTGCGGCGCGCAGGCGCTCGACGAATGCGCGCTCGTCGCCGCCCCCTACCGCCTGGACGACGGGCGGATCGGGGTCCTCGGGATCGTGGGCCCGCGGCGGATGGACTACGCCCACGTCGTCCCCATCGTCCGGGTGACGGCCGAGATGCTCGGCCTGGCCTTGAAGAACGCCGGCTGAGACCCCAGCGTACGGGAGTCCCCGTCCGTCCCGCCCCGTCCAGGAGTGCCCGGTCCCATGGCCGAACCGACCGATCCGTCTTCTGTCTCCCCCGAACCCCTCGTTCCGGAGGCCGCGCCCGACGGGCCCGCCTCGACGGGCGGCGGGGGAGGGCCCGACGAGCGGCGCGCCGAGGTGGACGACCGCCTCGCCGAGACGAACGAGCGGCTCTTGCGGACGCTGGCCGAGCTCGACAACGTGCGCAAGCGCGCCCAGCGGGACGGTGAGGAGGGGCGTCGCCGCGCCCTCGAGAACCTGTTCGCCGACCTCCTCGCGGTCAAGGACAGCCTCGAGCTTGGCCTCGCGGCCTGCCGTGGCGAGGAGGGTCCCGTCGTCGAGGGTCTCGGGATGACCCTCCGGCTCCTCGACCAGGTCTTTGACCGCTACGGGGTCACGACCATCGACCCGCTCCACGCGGCGTTCGACCCCCGCGCCCACGAGGCCATGGCCACCCGGCCCGAGACGGGTTCCCCTCCCGGGACCGTCGTCGTCGTCGTCCAGAAAGGCTACGGGCTCCACGGCCGGCTTCTCCGCCCCGCCCGGGTCGTGGTCGCCGCCCCCCCGCTTGATTCTCCGTCCCCGGACCCCACATAACCTCTGCGGGACCCGTGTTTCGCCCCACTTTTTACCTCAGGAGGCTCTGAAACGACCCATGGCCAAGATCATCGGCATTGACCTCGGCACGACGAACTCGTGCGTCGCCATCATGGAGGGAGGACAGCCCCGCGTCATCCCCAACAGCGAGGGCGACCGGACGACCCCCTCGGTCGTCGCCTTCGGCAAGGACGGGGAAGTGCTGGTCGGGCAGGCCGCCAAGCGCCAGGCCGTCACCAACCCGGCCAACACCCTCTACGCCGTCAAGCGCCTGATCGGGCGCCGCTACGACGACGAGATGGTGCGGCGGACGAGGGAGGGCGTGCCCTTCAAGATCGTGCGCGCCGACAACGGGGACGCCTGGGTCGAGGCCGGCGGCAAGGCTCTGGCGCCTCCGGAGATCTCCGCCCGCGTGCTCATGAAGATGAAGAAAACGGCGGAGGACTACCTCGGCGAGAAGGTCACCGAGGCGGTCATCACCGTGCCCGCGTACTTCAACGACGCCCAGCGCCAGGCCACCAAGGACGCGGGGCGCATCGCCGGTCTCGAGGTGCGTCGCATCATCAACGAGCCCACGGCCGCGGCCCTCGCGTTCGGGCTCGACAAGAAGCCGCGGGACACCAAGATCGCGGTCTACGATCTCGGCGGCGGGACGTTCGACATCTCGATCATCGAGATCGCCGAGGTCGACGGCGAGCGCCAGTTCGAGGTGCTGTCGACCAACGGCGACACCTTCCTCGGCGGTGAGGATTTCGATCGCCGCGTCATCGATTATCTCGCCGAGGAGTTCCGCAAGGAACAAGGTCTCGATCTCCGCAAGGATCCTCTCGCCACGCAGCGTCTGCGCGAGGCCGCCGAGAAGGCCAAGATTGAGTTGAGCACGAGCCAGCAGACCGAGATCAACCTGCCGTACGTCACGGCCGACGCGACGGGGCCGAAGCACCTCAACATCCGGCTCACGCGGGCCAAGCTCGAGTC
>JAKAQQ010000081.1 GCA_021819635.1 Pseudomonadota bacterium | reverse complement strand
TCTAGCTGGGGGGAGAGGGCGCGCGCGCAGGAAGAGACCATCCTTCTCTTCACCGGACTCTCGCCGAGCGCCCACGCCGCTTCCTCGCCGGACGATCCCCGGCCGGGGTGGTGGGAGGGGATGATCGGTGCGGGGGCGGCGCTCGACACCCGCCGCGCTTGGGTGGTGTGCGTGAACGCGCTTGGAAGCTGCTTCGGGACGATCGGGCCGACGAGTCTCGACCCGGCCCGCGGCCGGGCCTGGGGCGCGGATTTTCCGCCGGTGCGTCTCGAGGACACGGCGCGGGCCGCGGGCCGGACGCTTCGCGCCCTCGGCGTCGGACGCGCGCGGACCGTGGTCGGCGCCTCCATGGGGGGGATGAGCGCGCTCGCCTACGCGCTTCTTCACCCCGGGGAGGTGGAGCGGCTTGTCCTCCTTTCCTGCGCCGCGGCCTCGGACCCGTGGGCGATCGCGATCCGTTCGCTCCAGCGGCGTGTCCTCGCCGCCTCGCCCGCGGAAGGATTGCGCCTCGCCCGCGCGCTCGGCCTCCTTTCCTACCGCTCGGCGGAGGAGTGGCGTCTGCGCTTTGGCCGGCGGCCGGAGCCCTCGTCCGGGGCGCCCGACGATCGGGTAGAATTCTCGGTGGAAGCCTATCTCGAAGCCCGTGCGGCGCGCTTTGCCGAGGTGTTTGACCCCGGGTCCTACCGGGAGCTCTCCGCGGCGATGGATCGTTTTGACGCGAGGGACTTCGGGGAGGGCGACCTCGTGCGCGCGCTCACGCCCCTTGCGGGCCGCCGGGTCTGCGTGGTGGGGGTCGAGACCGACCTCCTCTTCCCCGTGCGGCAGCAGGAGGAACTGGCCGAGGCGTGCGCGGCGGCGGGTGGGCGGGTCGTGTTCCACCGCCTGCCTTGTCTTTCGGGACACGACTCGTTCCTCGTGGAGCGGGGGATCTTTGCGACCGTGATCCGCTCCTTCCTGGCGAGCGGCCGACAGGACAAACGACCATGAGCCTCGTGCACTCGCCTTTCCTGATGTTCCTCGTCTCGATCGTGGCCGGCTTCATCGGCGCGATGAGCGGCATGGGCGGGGGGATCGTGCTCATTCCGGCCCTCACCCTCGTCGGGATCGGCATCAAGCACGCGATCGCGATCAGCATCGTCTCGGTCATCGCCACCTCGAGCGGTGCCGCCTCGGCCTACGTGCGCGACGGGGTGACGAACCTCAAGGTCGGCATGTTCCTTGAGATGTTCACGATCGTCGGGGCCATCGTGGGGGCGGCGGTCACGATCGCCGCCGGCAACAAGGTCCTGTTCATCGCCTTCGGCTTGGTGCTCCTCTTCTCCTGGGGCACGCTCTTCGTGCGCAAGCACAGCGACACCCACTACAACCGCCCGGCGGACCGGATCAGCACCTGGCTCGAGCACCACGGGTCGTACTACGACCACGCGGTGGGGGAGACGATCACCTACCAGGGGCGGCGGTCCTACATCGGGGGGCCGTGCATGTTCGGCGCGGGATTCATCGCGGGGCTCCTCGGGATCGGGGCCGGGGCTCTCAAGGTCCTCATCCTCGATCTCGCCATGGGGCTCCCCCCCAAGGTGTCGACGACGACGAGCAACCTCATCATCGGGGTGACGGCGCTCGCGGGGACGAGCGTCTACATCGCCGCCGGCTACGTCGACCCCGGGCTTGCCGCTCCGGTCATTCTTGGGGTCGTCCCCGGCGCGCTCCTCGGCACCCGTCTCCTGCGCCGGCTGACCAACCGGGCGATCCGCAATTTCTTCCTCGTCGTTCTGCTTCTCCTGGGCATCGAGATGCTGCTCAGGGGCTTCGGCTTCTTCGGAGGGTGACGCCGCCATGACCGAATCCCGTTCCTCCCACGTGTCTCCTCCGATCGTTCCCCAGACCCGGGAGGAGATCGACGAGCGACGGATGGAGCTCATGGTGGGCTACCTCCTCCTCGCGGGCGTGATCCTGAGCCAGATCTCGCTCCTCCTCGGCCTGATCCTCGACTACGTGGAGCACGGAACGATCCGCCTGGCCTACCTCATCAAGGGGATGAACTACTTCCAGTTCCTGACCCGCGACATCCTGGCCCTCGGCGGGCCCCACGTGTGGGGGGCGCGGACGTTCGTGAACCTTGGCATCGCGCTTCTTATGTTCACGCCCTTCATCCGCGTCGTCGCCTCGGTGTTTTTCTTCGCGCTCGAGGAGCGCAACATCAAGTACACGATCTTCACCTTCTTCGTCGCGGCCGTCCTCACCTACAGCCTCTTTCTGCGCTGAGGCGGCCCGGGGGGAGCCTTTCTCCCGAAAACCGTGCCCGGCGCGGACGGCCGGCGGGGCGCGGCACCCCTCGGGGACGAGGGAGCGTCCCGAGGGGATGGGTTGACCGGTGGGCGGGGTGGAGGGGTCCGACGCGCGAAGCGGACAACGTCCGGACCCGGGTTGAGGCGCCCCGTCCCTTGAGGCGACGACCCGGCTACCGCTTCGCGAGACGACGGCACTGCCTGGCGACAACCTTCTCGATGCGTTGCAACGCCGGACAGGCGCCGTAACGTGCCTCAAATTTTTCCCGCTCCGGACCGATCCTCTCCTGCAGTGCGGCTGCGGTGGCGCGTACCAGGTGGGCCAGGAATGGCGGCCGCACATTATTTGGCCGGGCAAGCGCTTCCCAGTGCGCGGGCGCCGACGGGCGGAGACTGGACGCTCGTGCGTCGTTCGTGCATCTCGGGGTGCCGTCAACGGGGGACAGTGCCCGCGCGGTCACGATAACGCTTGCGGTGAGCACGCTTGACGACACAGGGCTTCCACATGTCACGGTCGTGGGATCGCCTGCGGGCGCGGGGGGGCGGTCCTCGGGTGCTCTTTCTCTGGCCTGGTTGCCCTGCGATCCCGGGATGGGATGGGGCCGGTGCCCGATGTCGCCGGGACGTGAAGTCGCGCTCTTCGTGCCGGTCCTTGTTTCAGACGGTGCCGATTGTGCGTTTGAGCCAGCGTCCGAGGCGGCGCAGCCAACCGGCGGGCCGGGCGGCTGCGCGTGCCGTGGCCGCGACCGTGGCGATGTTCCGCCTCCGGTAGCGCACGATCACGGTCCCCAGCATCCCTCCCGAAGCGATGCGCACGGCCGTCCGCGTCAACCGGTGGCGAGGACGGAAAAGAAGCGTGAAGCGTCGCCGTGAAAAACCCCTCGGGACGGTCACCCGGACCGCGTGGGGGAGGCCGTAGGCCACCGCCTCGGGGGTTTCCCGGGGGAGGCGGGCGTAGCCGACGGTGGCCCCGCCCGGCACGAGGGTGAGCGTGCGGGTGGTCGTGAACCCGTAGTGGAGAAGGGTGTCCGCGGCGTGCATCGCACCGCGCCAGTTTCGCCCGCCCATGACGACGGCGATCAGCCGGCGTCCGTTGTGTCGGGCCGTCTCGTCCATGCAGTAGCCCGCCGCCTGGGTGTGTCCGGTCTTGAGCCCGTCGACCCAGGGATCACGGAAGAGCAGAGGGTTCCAACTCGCCTGGGTGATGCGGTTGTAGCGGTAGGATTTTTCGGCGCTGATGCGCAGGACGCCCGGGTCACGGCGGAGGAGATCGCGGCTGAGGAGAGCGATGTCGTAGGCCGTCGTGTAGAGGTCGGGGGCGGGAAGCCCGTCGACGTCCGTGTAATGGGTGCCGCGGAGGCCGAGGCGGCGGGCGGCCGCGTTCATGAGGGAGACGAACGCGGGCCGGTTGCCGGCCACGGCCTGCGCGAGGGCGACGGCCGCGTCGTTGCCCGAGTCGATGATGAGCCCGTGCAGGAGCTGGTCGACGTCGACGGGGCGTCCGGGTTGGATGAACAGGCGTGAGCCTCCGGTCCGCCAGGCCGCCACGCTCACCGGGATCTCTTCCCGCCAGTGGAGTGTGCCCCGACGGAGCGCCCCGTAGGTGAGCCAGGCGGTCATGAGCTTGGTGAGGCTCGCGGGCGGAAGGCGGCGGTGGGCGTCGCGCTCGGCGATGACCGTCCCGGTCGCCGCGTCGACGAGGATGTAGGCACGCACGTGCGGGAGCTTCGGAGGGGGCGGGAAGCGCCAGGGCGGGGCGACGAAGCGCCCCGCGGCGAGCGCGGGCAAGGGGAGCGCCAAGAGAACAAGGAGGAGACGGCGGGCGGGGCGGATCATGAGCGCGGAGAACTCCGGCGGGGAGCGAGGCAGGGAGCGAGGAATCGGCGCACGGCCGCGAGGGCCGTGCCCACGCCGATTTCGGGGCGGCGGGGCGTGCCGTTGACGAGGACGGCGAACGCGCCCCAGTCGCCGTCCGCGAGCCGGACGTAGCCGGCGAAGCCGACGGCCGCGTAAGGGCTTGTGAGGGTCCCGGTCTTGATCGCCACCCGATCCTCCCAGGCCCGGTCGGCCGGGTCGTCGATGAACCGCATCGGGGTCTGGCCGGGGAGGGCCAGGGATCCGAGGAGGGTCGGGAAGAGGGTCGTGCGGTCGTAGGCGGCGCGGAGGAGCGCGACGAGTTCCCGGGCCGAGGTACGGTTGCCGGGGCTGAGGCCGCTCCCCGTGAGGAGGCGCGGGGCGCGACGCGCTCCGTGGCGGCGGAGGCTCGGGGCGAGCGCGCGGGCCAGCGCGGCGGACGCCGCGGTGAGGCTCGCCGGGGGGGGTCGCGTCTCCGTACGGGCCCAGTCGAGGGTGAGAAGGTCGGCGATCGCGTTGTTGCTGTAGGCGACCATGGCGTGGAGCACCCGCGCGAGGCTCTCACCGCGGACGCGGGCAAGGAGGCGGGCGTTGGGCGGGAGGTGCGGGCGGCGCACGAACCCGTGCGGGAGATGGACCCCGGCGCGGCGGAGGAGGCCAAGGAAGAGCCGGGCGGTGAGGCGCGCCGGGTGACCCGCGGCGACGTAGAGACGGCGGGGCGCGCTCCCCCGGGCGATCGTGCCCGTGACGACGATACGGGTTTCCCGCTCGCCGCTCGTGCGGGCGGCTTCGAGGGCGGTGGCCTCCCCGGCCCGAACGGTCCGCACGCGGTCCGCGATCTCCACCCCACGGAGCGGGAAGGGAAGAAGGGCCGTCGTCGCCGGCGCCCCGGTCCGCATCCCCGGAGATCGGAA
>JAKAQQ010000080.1 GCA_021819635.1 Pseudomonadota bacterium | reverse complement strand
CGATCTGAGGCGCGCCCTGGGAAGCCCCGGCGGTACGAGGCGGATGCCGAGGCGCAGATCATCGCCCTGGCCTCCTCGGCGCCACCCCCCGGGGCGCAGCGCTGGACGATCGCGCTGCTGACTGAGGCGGCACGGCGCCACCCCAAGATGAAGACGATCAGCCGGGAGACGATCCGCCGGGCACTAAAAAAAACCTCCTCAAACCCTGACGGAGGGTGATGTGGTGCCTTGGCGAGCTGACCGAGGAGTACCGTCGGCGCATCTGCGATCTGCTCTGGCTCTACGCCCGGCCGTACGACCCGAACGAGCCGGTGATCTGCATGGACGAGAAGAGCAAGCAGTGACTGCGCGCGATCCGCGACCCCTTGCCGGCCAAGCCCGGCGTGCCGCTGCGGCAGGACTACGAGTACGGGCGCGTGGGCACGTGCAACATCTTCGTCGCCGTCGAGCCGCGCGGTGGGAGGCGCCATGCGCAGGTGACCAAGCGGCGCACCAAGAAGGAGTTCGTCCGCTTCGTTTGCCGGATGCTGCGCCGCGGGTACTCCGAAGTGCGTCCGGTGCACCCGGTGCTCGACAACCTCAATACCCACCTGCGCCGCAGCTTCGTGGAGGTTCTGGGTGCGGAAGCCGCGGCCCGGATCCTGCGCCGGATCCAGTTTCACTACACCCCGGTGCATGCAAGTTGGCGGAACATGGCCGAGATCGAGATCGGCATCCTCGAGCGCCAGTGTCTGGCGCGCTGTGCCGCCGACTCGATCACCATCACCAACGAGGTCGCCGCTTGACGAAAACGTCGCAACGCCGCCCGATGCGGCATCGAACGGACGTTTACGCGCAAAGACGCCGACCGGAAGCTGCGTCGGCACTATGTTTTGTAACTAACATGTCGTTGTACTAACGGCGGGCTTCCGGCGCAAGCGGTCGCCCGCGCGGGGCGAGCCGCTCGAGGCACTCCTCGAAGACCTCCCGGAGGAGCGCGCGGGCCCGCTCGAGCCTCTCCTCGTCGGGGTCCTCGGGACGGTCCTCGTCCATGTAGACACGTTCCGCCATCTCGATCTGGAGCGCCGAGACCCCGGGGAGCGTCCCGTAGTGGGCGGTGATGTACCCCCCTTTGTACGGCCGGTTGCGGGCGACGGTGAGCCCTCGCCCCGCGTAGGCCCGGACAAAGGTCTCGGGGACGGCGGCGGGGGCGGTCGCCCCGTCGCGGTCGCCCAGGAAGATCTCCTCGACGAGCGCGGGGGCGATGCGGTTCGCGGCGGAGGCGACGCTGTGGAGATCGAGGAGGAGGACGTGGCCCGCGGCCGCCCGCGCCTCCTCGAGGGCGGCGAGGAGACGGGCGTGGTACGGATCGAAGACTTCGCGCCGGCGGCGGGCGAGCTCGGCCGCGTCGGGGGGCGTGGCCCAGATCGCTTCACCGGCGAAATCGGTGACCGGAACGAGCCCCGTCTCGAAACGCCCGGGGTAGAGGGGGCGGCTCTCGGGATCGCGGTTGAGGTCGGCGACGTAGCGGCTCATGCGCGCCTCAAGGACGCCCACGCCGAGGGCGGGGAGAAAGTCGTAGAGGCGTCCGAGATGCCAGTCGGTCATCGGGAGCCGGGCCTGGGCCGCGTTGCGGAAGGCACGGCGGAGGGCGTCGGGGACCCCCGTCCCGGCGTGCGGGATGCTCGCGACGACCGCGCGGGCCGGCGGCCGCGCGGGGGTGAAGGAGAAAACCTCCGACGCGGAGGGCGCGATGTCCGTCACGAGGCAAGTTCCTCCTGAAGGCGGCGGAAACGGGCGAGGGCGGCGTTCCAGCCGACCGGGTCACGGGCGGCAAGAGGGGGGCGCCTCTCTCCGGCGACGTAGAGCGAGGCCAGGGCCTCGCCGGGATCCCCGAGGAGGCAGGCGTCGAGGAAGACGTCGGGGTCGGCGGCCGACCAGGGGGTTTCGGAGGGGTCGAGGACCAGAAGATCGGCGAAACACCCCGGACGGATCTCGCCCGCGGGGAGAGCGAGGACGTGGGCGCCCTCGCGGGCCCCTCGCGTCCAGAGCGCACGGGCCAGACCCGGCCCCGGGTCGAGGCGCACCCGCTTCCCGTCGACGAGACGCGCTTCGTACTCGAGGAGGCGGAGCTCGTCGAGCGCCCCCGCCCGCGTGTTCGCGTCCGAACCGATCGCCCAGCGTCCCCCCTCCTCCTGGAACGAGCGCAGGGGAAAGAGCCCGTCGCCGAGGTAGGCCTCGGTCTGGGGGCAGAGGACGAGGCGGGCGCCGCGCCGGGCAAGGAGCGCGCGTTCCTCCGCCGAGGCGTGGGTGGCGTGGACGACGGCCGTGCGCGGGTCGAGAAGACCGAGGGCGTCGAGCACCGCGAGCGGGCCCCGGCCCTCGTGGCGACGCACCTCCTCGACCTCGGAGTGCTGTTCCGCGGCGTGGATGTGAAGACGGCAGTCCGCCCCGAAGCGGGCGCGGGCGCGGGCGACGAAGTCGGCGGCCACGGCGGGGTCGACGGCGCGGAGCGAGTGGACGGCGACCGCCCGACCCGCCTCCGGAAGGGCGGCGGCGTAGTCGAGGAAGGGGTCAATCTCGGGGGTGAGGAAGCGTTCCTGCGCCCCCTCGGCCGCGCGGCCGTACCCCCCCCGCTGGTAGAGCGCCGGAATGAGGACGAGGCGGACACCGACGCGTTCCGCCGCGCGCGCGAGGGCGCGGGCGGCGGCCGGCGAAAGCGCCCCCGCGGCGTCGCGGTGGAGGTAGTGGAACTCCCCCACGCTGGCGTAGCCCCCGGCGCGGAGGGCCTCGTAGGCGACGGTCGCCACCGCTTCGAGATCCTCGGGGGTGAGACGCGCGGCCGCGCGGTACATGAGCGCACGCCAGGACCAGAAGGAGCCGGCCGCGGCGGCGCGCTCCCCGAGCCCCGTGAGGAGACGGTGGAAGGCGTGGCTGTGGCCGTCGACCATCGCCGGCAGCGCGCACCAGCCGTCCCAAGGCGGACCCGCGGGCTCGAGGGCTACAATCCTCCCCGTCCCGTCGAGGACGAGAGCCGTGTCGGTCACAAACCCCTCGGGCGCGAGGAGGTAACGGAAGGCCAGACGCCTCGATCCTCCCGCCCCGGAGCCCCCGTGCACGACCTCCTTGTGATCAACGCCCGTCTCACCCCCCTCGTCGGGGGGCTCGCCCCGCACCCGGGCGGGACCCTCGCCGTCGACGGCGGCCGCGTGAGCGCCCTCGGGCTCCCGTCCGGGAGCCCCGCGCGACGGGTCGTCGACGCCCGCGGGGCGCTTCTTCTTCCGGGCTTTGTCGATTGTCACACCCACGCCCTCTTCGCCGGAGACCGCGCGGAGGACTACTTCGCGCGGCTCCACGGGGACGATTATGCCCGACGGCATCGGGCGGGCGGCGGTCTCTTCGCAACCGTGCGGGCGGTGCGGGCGACGGACGACGAGACCCTGCTCCGCGTCTCGGCCGCGCGCCTCGCCGCTCTCGCCCGCGAGGGGGTGACGACCGTCGAGGTCAAGAGCGGCTACGGTCTTGGCGTCGAGGAGGAATTGCGCCTTCTCGAACTCGTCCCGGCGCTCGGCGCGCGGGCGGGGGTGCACGCCGTCGCCTGCTGTCTCGCCGCCCACGCGGTGCCGCCGGAGAGCACGCGGGAAGCGTATCTCGAGGCGATCCTCACCACGCTCCTCCCCGAAGTCGCGCGCCGCGGGCTGGCCCGTCTCGTCGACATCTACGTCGAACCCTTCGCCTTCTCGGTCGAGGACATGGAGCGGCTCTTCCGGGCGGCCCACGCCCTCGGTTTCGGCCTCCGCGCCCACTGCGAGCAGTTCCACGCCCTCGGGGCGAGCGGGCGGGCGGCGAAGCTCGGCGCCCTCTCCTGCGACCATCTCGAGGAGGCGAGCGAGGACGACGTCCGGGCGCTCGCCGAGGCCGGCACGGTGGCCGTGCTCCTCCCCGTCTCGGCCTACTTCCTGGGGCAGGAGACGCGCCCCCCGATCGAGGCCCTCCGCCGCGCCGGGGTCCCCATGGCGGTCGCGACCGATCTCAATCCGGGAACGTCGTTCACCACGAGCCTCCTCCTCGCCCTCCACCTCGCCGTCCGCCGCTGGGGGCTCCGCCCCGAGGAGGCGATCCTGGGCGCCACGGTGCACGCCGCCCGCGCCCTCGGCCTCGAGGGCGCGGCGGGCACTCTGGCCCCCGGAGCGCGCGCCGACTTCACACTCTGGGATCTCGCCGATCCCCGCGCCCTTGTCTACTCCCTCGGGGGGCACCTCCGCCCCGCGCGGGTTTTCGTCGGAGGAGAAGAACGATGAAGAACGCCCTCGTCCTCGACGCGCGTCCCCTCGGTCCCGAGGAGGTGCTCGCCGCGGCCCGCGACGCCCGCCCGCTCGCCCTCGGGCCCACGGCCCGGGAGCGCCTCGCGGCCTCGGCCACCACCGTCGCCCGCCTCGCCGTGGGCCCGCACGCCCACTACGGGATCAACACCGGCTTCGGCGCCCTCGCCCGCGAGCGCATCCCCCCCGAGGACGTGCGCCGCCTCCAGTACAACCTCGCGCGGAGCCACGCGGTGGGCACGGGGGAACCCCTCGCCGAGGAGGACGTCCGTCTCCTCATGATCCTCAAGGCCCACGCCCTCGCCCGCGGGCTCTCGGGCGTGCGTCCGGCGGTGGTCGAGACCCTCCTCGCCTTCCTCAACGCCGGCGTCCACCCCCGGATCCCCTCGCGGGGGTCGGTGGGCGCCTCGGGCGACCTCGCACCCCTCGCCCACCTCACGCTCGCCCTCATCGGCGAAGGCGAAGCCCTGCACCGGGGCCGCGCCCTGAGCGGGCCCGAGGTCTCGGCCGCGGCCGGCGTCGCCCCCCTCGTTCTCGAGGCCAAGGAGGCGCTCGCACTCCTGAACGGCACGCAGCTTTCCCTCACCCTCCTTCTCCGCGGCACGGCGCGCGGGCGGCGTCTTCTCGACGGCGCGATCGCCGCCGGGGCCCTCTCGGTCGAGGCGCTCGCCGCCAGCCGGGTGCCCTTCGACGCGCGCATCCACGAGGCGCGCAACCAGGAGGGCCAGCAGCGGGTCGCGGCCGTCTTCCGCGCCTGGCTCGGGGCGACGAGCCCGATCGCGGCGAGCCACGCCGACTGCGGCCGCGTCCAGGAC
>JAKAQQ010000079.1 GCA_021819635.1 Pseudomonadota bacterium | reverse complement strand
TTCCGATCTGCCGAGGGCGACACGGACGCCGGTGTAGGATCCGGGCCCCACGCCACAGACGAGAGCGTCGAGATCGGTCCCGGCCAGACCGAGCTCGGAAAGGAGACGGTGAACGAACGCGAGCAGGGCTTCCCCGCCCTCTTCGCGCGGGGCGCGGATCTCGCGTGTCACGCGACCGTCGGTGAGAGCGGCGGAGACGCTCCGCCCCGACTGCTCAAGCGCCAGAAGACGCACGGAGACCCTCCAGGAAACGGGCGACCTCGGCCCGATCGCGGGCGCGACGAAAGGGCGGAAGACTGTCGAGGAAGGCGTGCCGGTACGCCGCCGTTCGAAGGCGCGGATCGCCGACGACGACCAGGCCACGGTCGTCCTCGTGACGGATGAGGCGCCCGACTCCCTGACAAAGGCTCACGACGGCCTGAGGCAATGTGTAGCGTGTGAAGGAATCGTTTCCGTCGCGCCGGGCCACTTCGCTCTTGATGCGGCTGAGCGGATCGTCGGGTGAAGCAAAGGGCAGCCGGTCGATCGCGACGAGACGGAGGGCCGAGCCCGGAACGTCCACCCCCTCCCAGAACGTCTGCGTGGCCACGAGGACCGCCCGTCCGTTGCGACGGAACATCTCGAGAAGCTCGGTTCGCGACCCGGCGTCCTGGACGAGGAGCCTGCGCGCGGGCCCGAGGCGGTCCCTGAGCACGTCCGCCGCCCCGGCCAGAGCCTGGCGGCTGGTAAACAGGAGAAAGGCGCCCCCGTCGGTCTCGCGGACGAGGTCGGCAAGGAGCGCGAGATACGCCGGCGGATAGTCGGGGGTGTTGACCGCGGGCAACCGATCGGGGAGATAAAGAAGTCCCTGGTGCGCGTAGTCGAACGGACTCTCCAGGATCAGGGTCTCGTCGGCGGTCGTTCCGATCTGGTGCTGAAAGGATTCGAGACGGCCCGCCACGGCAAGCGTCGCCGAAAGAAACACCCAGGAAGAGCACGTCGCGCGGACGAGGCCCGCAAACGTCCGCCGGGGATCGTCGGCCAGGAGGCGAAAGACGCAGCGTGGCCCGGTCCCCTCGACCCAGGCCAACGGGCGGGTCCAGGCAGCCGCCGCAGGCGGACCGTCCTCCGTCCCCGCCCCCGCCCCCGGGCCTTCCGCCTCGCCCTCGTGCGGAGGCTCCTGAGCCTCGAGCCAGTGCGTGAAGAACCCGGCTCCGGCACGGCTCCTCTCGCGCAGCGAGATCAGGTCCGCCGCCTCATCGCCCCCTCCGCCCGTGTGCTCAAGGAGCTCGGCGATCTCCTCGAAAAGGGAGGCGATGGACGCGAGCGTCCGGCGGTTCTCCGGAATGGATGCCTCCCCGCCTCCCCGGGGCACGGCGGCGCGGCGCAGGCGGGCCAGCAGATCCTCGTAGCGGAGGGCGACATCGGACGCCGTGGCGGGGACCCCACGCTGCCCGGACCAGCGCCGGACGTCGCGCCCGAATTCCTCGAGACGGCCGATTCCGTAGCTCTCGGCGAGGGCCGTGAACAAAAGATCGGGCAACCGGTGGGCCTCGTCGACGACGAAGGCGTCGGCCTCGGGCAGAAGCGCGCCGAATCCTTCCTGCTTGAGGAGAAGATCCGTGAGGAGCAGATGGTGGTTCACCACCACGACGTCCGCCTCCTGGGCCCGCCGTCGTGCACGGTAGACAAAACAATTGCCAAAGGAAGGGCAGGCCGAGCCGGTGCAGGCCTCCGCGGTGGTCACCACCTGCGGTCGGAGCGCCGCGAGATCGCCGGACCCCGGGAAGCGATCGAGGTCCCCCTCGTCGCCGCTCTCCCCCCACGCCTCGAGACGGGCCAGGGTCGCGGCCCCGAAACCCGGAAGGTCGGGCGTCCGGAGCAGCCGGTCGAGGCGGAAGCGGCAAAGATAGTGGGTCCGTCCCTTGAGCACGGCGGTCGTTCGGCCGTCCCCGAGAAGCCGGTGAAGACGGGGGAGTTCGTGGCGGGCGGTTTGGTCCTGGAGGGGCACGGTTCCGGTGGAGACGACGACCTGCCCCTCCGAGAGCAGCGCCGGGACGAGGTAGGCCAGCGTTTTCCCGATCCCCGTGGGGGCGTGGGCGATCAGCGTGTGCCCACGGGTCTCGAGGGCGCACGCAATTGCCGCGGCAAGCGTTTCCTGCTGCGGCCTCGGGCGGTAGTCGGTGTGTCCGCGCGCGATCACCCCGTCCGCGGCAAAAGCCGCGCGGACACACTCACGGAAGTTGTCCGCCTCCGACATCGAGGGTTGCATCCGTTTCCGAATTCCGGTGGGGAGTATAAGCCCCGGAAAGAAACGGCAGGCTGCGGACGCCGCCCCCCTGGCTCCTTCCCCCCCGAGGTCGTCTGCGGGCTACTGCCGATGGGGGGCTCAATCGTGACGGGCGTCAGGAACGCTTCTTTCGCCGCAGCGTGCAGCGCGTCCCGCGACGGCGCGACATGCGGTGCCCCGAAGACCGGGCATTTGCATACCACGGCATCGATGTCTAGACTGAAACGGAGACCCTGAAGGGACGAAGTTCCCTTTGGGACGCGGTTCTCCGTATCGGCCCACGGACCAAGAGGTCCCATGGATTTCCATATCGAATATGAGCGCGAAAAGGATGGGCGCTGGCTCGCGGAGGTCCCGGAGATTCCCGGGGTTCTCGTCTACGGCACCACGTCCGACGAGGCCATGGCCAAAGCGGAGGCGCTGGCCCTTCGCGTCCTCGCGGAACGCATCGAGTGCGGCGAGAATCGCCCCATGGCCATTCGCATCGGCTTTGTAACCACGTGAGCCGTTGGCCTTCTACGAAGGCCAAGCAGGTTCTCGCCGCCTTGCTGGCCATCGGCTGACACAGCAAGCGGCAAGTCGGCTCGCACCGGACACTGACCCGCGAAGGGTGGCCGGATTTTGTGTTTGCGTTTCATGGCGGCGAAGAAATCGGACCCAACATGCTTGCCCGTATTGCCAAACACACCGGGCTCACCCCGGAAGATTTGCAGCCCTTCGCGAATGGCACTTGGATCAGGCGTGCGCTAGGCGGGTGTGCGCAAGAGCGCCTTGACTTCATGTTTTGGCCAGAGTTCCGAAAGCATGCAGGTTAGGACCATCCGGTTGAGGTGCTCTGCGTCTTGCACGCCGCGAACACGTCACTGGATGACACGGACCTTGCCGTTCAATCCTTTGACAAAATCGAGTTGGCGCAACCGACCCACAACGGCCTGCTTGCGCGGAAGTGAGGGTCCTACTCGCCTTTCGTTTTCTCCAAATAAATCGGGCTGTGGAGGAGCCGCTTGGGGTGTTTGCTGGATACGAGTTCATGGCGGCGCAACCGAGTGCCCTGCTTGTTTACAAGATCGTGTCCCTCGGACAGGAAGTATCGAATGAGCGCCAATTCGGCTAAGGCAAGTGCTTTCTCGGCACGTTGTCCCCGTTTGATCATGAGCTTGCCCACAATGAGAACGCGTTCGCCGGTTTTCGCATTACGCACATGTTGCATCAGGTGAAGATTGTTGAATTGGCCTTTCACGCGCGCATTGACTCTGCTCCCTTTGCCGACGTATAGAGCCTCGATCTTACCGCCCCACCTGCGCCCAAAAATATAGACGCCGGCAATTCCAGGCAGCTTTGAAGGGTCGACAAAATAAATGAGATTTTGTTTCTTGCCATCCTCCAATGGAATTGGGCGATCCTACTCGATGTGCAGTTGCATAAACTCACCGATGTCGTAGGGTTTCAAGCTCTTGCAAGCCCGGAATCCAAATGCCATCACTCGCGCGGTTCATCGTACAGTGACCCGGAGAGAACCAACCGGATAGCGACGAGGGGATTGTCGCCGCGATGGGCCACGGTCTGCACGCGGCCGGATTGTGGCAGCAAGCTTTGGCACAATCAACGTTGCGGAAGCAACCTGAAGCCTTCTGCTTGTTCTTGATCATGCCCGCGTCACGCTCCGCAGGGTTTCTGTGGTCGGGGCGCCCGGATCTCAGGCGAGGAGCAGCGCGGCGCTTCCGTGCTCCTTCAAGCATCCCCGAGGTTGAAGGCCTCGTGACATGGGTGCAGCTTGGCGGGACAACCGGACCCAGCGTATCGGGGGCAATCGTGCCCTTGTCCCCTTTCCTCCCGCCGGGTCACCCCCCAGGGCCGTCTTCCGCGACCCGATGACCGGCCGGCGGGGTGTTCTGGCGACGGTATTCGTAGAGAGCCACGCCTGTGGCCACCGCCACGTTCAGGCTCTCGACACCGGGGGCGAGAGGAATTCCGGCAAGAAGATCGCAGCGCTCACGAACGAGGCGACGAAGCCCCGGGCCTTCCTGGCCGACGACGAAGACCCGCGGCCCGCGAAGATCGCACCGGGACAGCGTGAGGTCCGCGTGCGGATCGAGGCCGACGACCCAGTAGCCCCCTTCCTGGAGCCGGGCGAGCGCGGCGGCAATGTTGGTCGCCTCGACCAGGCGGAGGCCGCGCTCGGTTCCGGCGGCCGCCTTGCGGGCGGCGGGGGACAAGGGAGCCATCCGCCGCTCGGGGGCGACGACGGCGGCGCACCCGAAGCCCGCGGCCGCCCGCAGGCAAGCGCCGTAGTTGCGCGGATCCTCGAGCCCGTCCAGGACGAGGACCACGGACGCGTCATCGGGAGCAACGGGCAGGACATCTCCAAGATCGGTCCGGCGTGCCTCGGAATCGGCGCCCGTCGCGCCCACGAGCACGCACCCCTGGTGGTGGCGGTCGCCGGCCAGGCGATCGAGATCGGGGCGCGGGCGAAACTCGACCGCGACACCCACGGCCCGGGCGCGGGCCGCGAGCTCCTGCCGCCACGAGGCCGTTGCGTCGGCGAGCAGGTAGAGCCGACCCCGCGTCCCCGTCCCGGGGTCGGCAAGGGCGGAAGCGACGCCGTGGTGGCCGTAGACGATTCCGGGAGGAGAAGAACGGTGGTCGCGGCGGGCCATTCAGTCGGCTTCGCAGGCGAGGTCCATCTTGAGCTCGTCGACGTCGATGCGCACGATCTTGACCTTCATCCGGTTGCCCAGCCGGAAGGTCGCCCCCCGCTGCTCGCCGTGGAGCGAGGCGGTCCGCGGATCGTGGCGGTAGTAATCGGACGGCAGCGACGAGACGTGCACGAGGCCGTTCGCGTAAAGTCCGAGATCG
>JAKAQQ010000078.1 GCA_021819635.1 Pseudomonadota bacterium | reverse complement strand
ACCCGCGTCCACATGACCGATCAGGGATGCATGCTGCGTGGATACAGCGGGGGCATCGTTTCCGCCATCAACACGACCCGGGAGATCAATACCTTTCTCCCCGCCCTTGGTTACCTCTTTGCCGCACGACCAACCGAAATCGCGGTGACGCACGAAGAGCGCCACCACGGGCGGTCCAAGTATTCGTTGTACCGCCTGGTGCGGCTCAATTTCGACCTGATTACGGGTTTTTCGGTCGTTCCGCTCCAGTTTTTTGGGCTGCTTGGCGTCGTTCTGGCTTTGAGTTCGGGTCTTCTTGTGATCTATCTCGCGATCCAGCGCATCTTTTTCGGCCCGCAGGTTCAGGGCGTGTTTACCCTCTTCGGGATTGTCTTCTTCCTGATCGGGGTTCTCCTGTTCGGGATCGGTCTTCTGGGCGAATACGTCGGCCGGATCTATCAGCAGGTGCAGCGGCGTCCCCGCTACCTCATCGCCGCGCTCCTCGAGACGCCGCCAACTTCGGCGGCAGGTGAGGAGGGCGCGGTCTCCCCGGGATGCGATCGCACGACGGTTTCCCACACATGACGACCGCGGTTGTCTTCGCATACCACGACGTGGGTGTGCGGGGGCTTTCGGTTCTTCTGGATCAGGCCGTCGACGTGCGTCTCGTGGTGACGCACGAGGACGACCCTGCGGAAACCCTCTGGTTTGAAAGCGTGGCGGACCTGGCCCGCGCCCACGGCCTGCCGGTCGTGACGCCGCCCCGCCGCGGCCTGCCGCCCCTTGCCGAACGGATCGGTCTTCTGGCACCCGATCTTGTCTTTTCGTTCTACTACCGTCATCTTCTTCCCTCCGGACTTTTGGCTGTGCCGCGCTACGGTGCGTACAACATGCACGGTTCTCTCCTTCCGCGCTACCGTGGACGTGCCCCGGTCAACTGGGCCATCCTCAACGGAGAACACGAGACCGGGGCCAGTCTCCACGTCATGACCGCGGCGCCGGACGCTGGGGACCTGGTTGATCAGATGGCGGTTCCGATCCTTCTTGACGACACGGCCCGCGATGTCATGCGCAAGGTGAGCTGCGCCGCCGAGATCGTTCTCGCCCGCGTCCTTCCCGCCCTGCGGGAAGGACGGGTCTCCCGGCAGCCCCTGGATCTTGCACGGGGCAGTTACTTTGGCCGGCGGCGTGCGGAGGACGGACGCATCGACTGGCGGCAGCCGGCGCGACGGGTTCACGACTTGGTGCGCGCCGTGGCTCCGCCGTATCCCGGTGCGTTCGCCGACCTCCGGGTCGGACGACTTGCCGTCCATCGTACGCGCCTCGACGCGGTTCCCGCGCGTCACCGCGCCCCCGCGTTGTACGCGGAAGAAGATCGGCTGTACGCCGACTGTGGGGATGCGTGTCGTCTTGAGGTGTTACAATGCCTGCTCGCAGGAGAACGTTACGACGCGCGTCAGCACCGGAGCCGGTGGGGGGGGCGCGTGCTGCCTCTGGGGGATGCGCCCGCATGAAAAAAGTCCTCATTCTTGGCGTCAACGGTTTTATCGGCCATCACCTCTCGACCCGCATCCTGGCCGCGACGCCGTGGGAGGTCTACGGGATGGATATGGGGAGCGACCGCGTCTCCACGCTTCTGGACCGTCCCCGGTTTCACTTCTTCGAAGGCGACATCACCATCAACCGTGAGTGGGTCGAATACCACATCAAGAAGTGCGATGCTGTCATTCCGCTGGTGGCCATTGCGACCCCGGCCACCTACGTCCGGGATCCGCTCCGCGTTTTCGAACTGGATTTTGAAGCCAACCTTCCTATCGTTCGGCAGTGCGTGCGTTACGGAAAACGCATGATCTTCCCTTCGACTTCCGAGGTCTACGGGATGTGCCCGGATCCCGCCTTTGATCCCTACCGCTCGCCCTTCGTGCTGGGGCCCATCCCGATGCAGCGGTGGATCTACAGCGCGTCCAAGCAGCTTCTCGACCGTATCATCTGGGCGTACGGGGTCCGCGACGGATTCGACTTCACCTTGGTGCGGCCGTTCAACTGGATTGGCCCGGGCTTGGACAGCATCCACACGGCCAAGGAAGGAAGCTCGCGCGTGGTCACGCAGTTTCTGGGCAATATTGTCCGTGGGGAACCGATCCGCCTCGTCGACGGCGGGCACCAAAAGCGTTGTTACACCTACATCGACGACGGGATCGACGCTCTCATGCGCATTCTCGAGAACGAGGGCGGGGTGGCCACCCGGCGCATCTACAACATCGGCAACCCCGAGAACGAATATTCCGTCCGTGAACTGGCCCACCTCATGCTCGAGGTGGCCGCCGAGTTCCCGCGCCTGCGTGCCAACCTGGAGAGGGCCGCCATCGTGGAGACGCGGGCCAGCGATTACTACGGCGAAGGATACCAGGACATCGAACGCCGGGTGCCGTCCATCGAGAGCGCCGGGAAGGAACTTGGATGGCGACCCACGACCGATCTTCGGACCGCGCTTCGCCGTATCTTTGCCACCTACGAAGGCGACGCCACGGCGGTCCAGGACCTCGTCGGTGACAGCACCGGCTGAGCCCGTCCATGCGTGTGGCGCTCAAGGTCGATGTGGATACCTACCGCGGAACGCGGGACGGGCTGCCCCGTCTGAGACGGCTCTTCTCGGACCTGGGCATCCGGGCCAGTTTCTTCCTGACGCTTGGCCCCGACCACACCGGGCGACGGATCTTTCGGGCGCTGCGCCCGGCGTTCCTGCGCAAGGTGCGGAGAACGTCCGTCGTGTCGAATTACGGCGTGCGCACGCTGCTCTACGGGGTGTTGCTTCCCGGCCCCCGGATCGGGCGCCGCTGCCGTGAGGAGCTGCGTGCTCTCGCCCGTGACGGACACGACGTCGGACTCCACGTTTACGACCATAGCCTCTGGCAAGATCACGCCCGCTTTCGTGGCGAGCCTTGGACACGCCGCCAGTTTGAGCGGGGGGTTCGGGCTTTCCGGGATGTCTGGGACCGGGATCCCGTGGCCCACGCGGCGGCCGGGTGGCAGATCAACGAGGCCGTCCTGGCGCTGGAAGAAGCGCGGGGTTTCCGCTACGCCAGTGATTGCCGCGGCCCCGGGGGACCGTTCTATCCCTCGTGGAACGGGCGGGTGTTTCGTTGCCCCCAGGTGCCCACGACCCTCCCGACACTCGACGAAGTGCTCGGGCGGGACGGCGTGGACGCCGGGAACTTCCCTGCCTATTTCGAGCGGCTTGCCCGGGACACACCCGGCGATCACGTGCTCACCCTCCACGCGGAACTCGAGGGGGGACGGTACCTCCAGGGTTTTGAGCGTCTCCTCCGCCTCTGGCTCGAGCAGGGTGTCGTTTTCGAGACCCTGGAGGATCTCGTGGCGCGGCACCGGTCGGACGAACTCCCCGTCCGTCCGCTTGTCTGGGCCTCGATTCCCGGCCGCGCCGGCGCGCTCGCCACCGTCGTTTAGTCACCTTTTCCCCGTGCTCCCACCCTCGTGCTGAGAATCCTCCCATGACCGCACCGTCCTCCGCCGTTCCGTCCTACCCCGCCCAAGGCACCAAGATCCGTTACGAGAACGACCGCATGGTTGTTCCCGACGAGCCCCTGATCGGATACGTCGAGGGGGACGGGATTGGTGTGGACATCACCCCCGTGTGCCTGAACATCTGCGACCGTGCGGTCGAGCGAGCCTACGGCGGGCGGCGACGCATCCGGTGGGTGGAACTCTTTCTCGGCGAGAAAGCGGCGTCCCGCTTCGGTGGCGATTACTTTCCCAAGGCCACGCTTGAGGCCATGCAGGATCTTGTTGTTTCGATCAAGGGCCCCCTGACCACGCCGATCGGAGGGGGGTTCCGTTCTCTCAACGTGAGCCTGCGGCAAGAGCTGGATCTCTTTGCCTGCGTGCGCCCGGTGCGTTACTACCGGGGGGTGCCTTCCCCGTTGCGCGAGCCCGAGAAAGTGGATGTCGTCCTTTTCCGGGAGAACACCGAGGACGTCTACGCGGGCATTGAATACGCGGCCGGCACGCCCGAAAACGAGAAACTCACACGTTTGCTCCGCGACGAGTTTCACGCCCGGTTTTTCGACGGGAGTGCGCTCGGGATCAAGCCCATGTCCGCCTTTGGGAGCAAGCGTCTCATCCGTAAGGCCATCCGCTACGCGCTCGACCACGGGCGACGCAGTGTGACGCTCGTGCACAAGGGGAACATCATGAAGTACACGGAGGGGGCGTTCCGGCAGTGGGGCTACGATCTCGCGCGCGAAGAGTTTTCGGACTCCGTCGTGACGGAAGACGAGGTCCAGAGCCGCCACGGCGGGCGCGTGCCCGAGGGCAAGATCGTCCTCAAGGACCGCATTGCCGACATCATGTTCCAGATGATGCTGCTTCGACCTGACGAGTTTGACGTCATCGCGACGCCGAACCTCAACGGCGACTATCTGTCGGACGCCGTGGCGGCCGAGGTGGGCGGCGTCGGCATTGCCCCCGGCGCCAACATGAGCGACCGCGTTGCGGTGTTTGAGGCGACGCACGGGACGGCGCCCAAGCACGCGGGGAAAAACATCGTCAATCCCGGATCGCTCCTCTTCTCGATGGTCATGCTTCTTGAGCACATCGGCTGGACGGAGGCCGCCGAAGCCATACGCCGGGCGTACGAGCGGACGGTCGTCGACGGGGTCGTGACCTACGACTTCGCGCGTCTCAAACCCGGCTCGAAGGAAGTCTCGACGAGTGCGTTCGGAGACGCGGTCTGCGAACGGCTCGAGCGTTGAGGCTGAGCCCGTGACCACGGCCCGCGACGCCCGTCCCACCTCCGGATCCCGCACGGGAGCCATGCTGTTCCGGACGCCTCCGCCTCTCGAACGTGAGGAACTCCACCGCCTCACACTCGCCGACGAGACCGAGCTCGTCGCGGCTCTTCTCGCCGAGCCACCGCTGGACGCCCGTGGCCGCGAGCTCGCCGGCCTGCGCGCCCAACGGTACGTGACCGAGGTGCGCCGCCGTCACGGCGGAGGGCGCGGGTTTGAGGCCCTCCTGCACGAGTACGATCTCTCGTCGGAAGAAGGGGTCGTTCTCATGTGCCTGGCCGAGGCTCTTCTCCGCATCCCGGACAGCGCCACGCAGGACCTTCTGATCCGTGACAAGCTGGGGCACGCGCGTTTCGCCGATCATGTCGGGCGCGGGGGTTCGCTCTGGGTGCACGCCAGCGCTTGGGGGCTTGCGCTTACGGGGAAGA
>JAKAQQ010000077.1 GCA_021819635.1 Pseudomonadota bacterium | reverse complement strand
CCCTGCCCGCCAGCCGATCGGCCAGAAGATGCGTGTAACGGGCGAGCATCTGGAGCGTCTTGTGCCCGCTGATCGCACGTATTTCCATGATGTCGAGATCCGTGTCCTCGAAGAGCCTCGAGATCGCCTCGTGGCGAAGATCGTGAAACCTGAGCCCCGTGATGCCGGTTTTGCGTAAGACGCGATCCCAGGACAACCGGATCGCGTTCCCGCTCATCCCGAAGACCGACCCGTCCACCCGGCGTGGAATCGTCTTGAGGACATCGAGCGCCGCGGGCGACAAGGGCACACTCCGGGTCGTCCGGTTTTTCGTTCCGGCGGCCCCGAGCATGAGGCTCCGTCGCTTGAGATCCACCTCGCCCCAGCGGAGCGAGGCGATCTCCCCCTGCCGCATCGCGGTCGCGAGTGCAAACCGGATCACCGCACCCAGCTGGGGTGAGGCCGCTTCGAGCAGCCTTTCTTCCTCTCCGGGCACAAGCCGCCGCTCCCGCCCAGGCGGAAGCTTGGGCCGGGCCGTCTTGGCCAAGGGGACCGGGTTCACGAGATAGCTCATGCCCCAGGACGAACGGGCCACCGTGTAGAGGTGCGAGATCCGCCTGAGATCGTGATGCACCGTGGCAGCCGCCACTCCGGTGCCTTGGCGCCAGCGGATATAGTCCGCCACGTCCTTCCCCGTAAGCCGCGAGAGCGCAATCCCCGCGATCGGGCTTTTCTGGAGCCGGTGGATCAAGCTCCGCTCGGATTGCTGGCTCCCCGGGGATTTCCCGGGCGTGATTTCGCGGAGGTAGCGGTCGAAGGCTTCCGCCACGGTGGTCCGGTCGCCCTCGCTCCGGTCCTGGAAGGATCCGGCGTCCATCTCGCTCTCGATCCGGCGCGCCCAGGCTTCGGCTTGGCCCTTCGTGTCGAAGGTCCTGTACTTTCGAGGGAACCCCCGGCGGATGATCTGCACCTGCCAGACCACCTGGCCCCGGGGACCTTTTCGCGGTCTCAATGTCGCCATGCCGAACTCCCGATTCCGGGCGTGCCGGAGCCGTGAACTATGGCAAGGCTATGGCATAACAGGTATCCCTGTCAAATTACTAGCCCGGAATCATCATAACTTATTGTTTTTATTGGTGGGCCGTGTAGGACTCGAACCTACAACCAATTGATTAAGAGTCAACTGCTCTACCATTGAGCTAACGGCCCACGTGCTCGTTCCCTCATTCCGCCGCGGCTTCCCCGCGGGGTTCTGGGGTGGACGGTGGGGCTTGAACCCACGACAACCGGATCCACAATCCGGGACTCTAACCAACTGAGCTACGTCCACCGACCGGTCCCCTCGGAGCACCGGGGGGCACGTTAATTATAGGCCCCTTTCCTCAAGGGAGAAGCCGCTCGGGGTGGGCCCGGGACTGGGCGCCGTTGAGATAGGAATAGCGCAGCCGGTCGGCCACGGCACTCTGGACGAAGAAAGCCAGGAACACGGCCAGAAGAAGCGGGAAGAGAAGGTGGAAGGCCCCGCTGATCTCGAGCGTCATGAAGAGGGCCGCCAGGGGCACGCGGACCGCACTCCCGCACACGGCCGCCATGCCGACGAGCGCCCCGAGGACGAGGGGGACGTGGCCGAGGCCCGCGAGCGGGCAGAGACCCGCAAGCCCGAGGCCAAAAAAGATCCCGACGAAAAACATCTCCGCGGTGGTGCCGCCCGACCCTCCCGAGCCGATCGTGAGGGCGTTGGCGACGATCTTGCCCCCGGCCAGGAGGAGGGCCACACCGATCCCGACGCCGAGCCCCCCCCGGAGCCCGAGCTCCATCTCCCCGTAGCCCCCGGTGAGGATCTGGGGAAGCACCAGGCCCAGAGCCCCGACCGCCAATCCCCCGAGGGCCGGCTTGAGGACGGCGGGGATCCGGAGCTTCCTTGAGAAATCCCGGACCCGGTAGAAGACGCTGGGGATGAAGGCGGCCAAAAGACCCGAGAGGAGAGCAATCACGAGAACGGCCGGAAGTTCCCGGACGTTCCAGGCCACGGGTCCTGCGGGGAGGAGCGGCGCGAAACCCATCCACCAGCCCATGAGGAGGTAGGACCCCGCCGCCGCGAGGAGGGCGTAGGGGAGCGCATCCATCTGGAGGGCCAGGGTCGCGAAGGGGACCTCCACGGCAAAGAACGCCGCCCCGAGGGGACTCTTGAACATGGCCGAGAGGCCCGCCGCCACGCCCACCAGGAGAAGGATCCTCCGCTCGCTCTCCTCGAGCCCGAGCCGTTCGGAGACGACCGCGGCGAGCCCGGCGGAGATCTGCGAGATCGGTCCCTCGCGGGCGGCCGCCCCGCCGGTGCCGATGCCGAGCGAGCTTGCGACCATCTTGACAAGAGGCACGCGGAGCGTGGCCCGGCCCGTCTCGCGACGCTCGTGGAACGTCTCGACGACCCGGTCGGTGCCGTCCCCCGCGGCCTCGGGGGCCAGGGTGCGGGTAAGGATCCCCACGAGGAGCCCCCCCGCGGCGGTCACAAGCGGAAGGATCCAGGAGACGGGTCCCCACGGCGGGGCATGCGCGAGACGGCGCGCGGCCTCGACCGTGAGCGGCCCCGCACCCGCGCCCGGGACGCGGGCCACGGCGAAAGCGGTGACCGTGCGGAGGAGGAAGAAGAACGCCCGGGCGGCCACGGCCCCGACGAGCGCGAGGACGAGGCTCAGAAGGACGAGCCGCGGCCCCCGCCGCCAGACGCGGAGCCCCGTCGTCCTCGTCACGTTCCGCGGCTCTCCGGGCACGCCCGCGTCCTCAACCCAGGTAGCCGTTCAGCCAGACGCCCACGGCGATCATGGGGAGCAGGGCCAGAAGCGCCAGGAGGCGCTCCCGCTTCGTCGCCCGTTCCTCTTTCTCCCAGCGGAAGAGGAGCGTCCCGATCGCGAAGGAGAGGATCCCGGTCGTGACGAGCCCGAGGAGCTCCGGCCAGAGGGCGAGGAGCCCCTGGTGGTGTTCGACGAGACCGTCGTAGGCCAGGATCATGAGGGTCGGGGGGAGGAAACGCCCGAAGCTCCGGAAGAAAGGCGGGAGATGCGCAAAACGGATCGTGGTCCCGGAGAAAAAGAGGAAGACGAGGTAGAGGAGCTGGAAGACGATCTGCGATTCCTGCATGTTGTTCATGACCGACGCCACGATCATCCCGACGCTCGTGATCGCGAAACTCCCGAGGGTGTAGATCACCCAGAGGTCGAAGAGCGAGGGAGGCGCGGGCATGGCGTAGACGTTGCGCGCGATCGCGTACATGAGGACGCCCACCACGAGGCTCAGGAGATAGTTGGCCAGCATGCGGCTGAGCGACCACTGCCAGGCCGTGAGGGGCGTGAGGTGGTACGGCCGGAGCATCCCCCGCTCGCGCATCATCACGGTCGTCATCCCGTTGCCGAAGAGGCCGTTCGTGAGCGCCATCAGCGTCAGGACCGGGCCGAAGAGAAACGCGACCCCCGCCGGTTTCCCGTGGGCGAAAATCCCGGCGTAGATGAAAAAGAAGCCGAGCGGGAAGAGAAGCACGAAGAAAAACGCGATCGGCGTCCGCCAGGAGATCTTGATCGCGTTCCAGGTGAGTTTGAAGAGGGCCTTCATGGGTCGATGCGGCTCCCGGTGAGGGCGAGGTACGCCTCCTCGAGGGAGGGGCGGCGAATGCGGGCTTCGGCCAGACCGATGCCCTCGCGGTTCAGCTCGAGGACGAGATCGACCAGGAGGCGTTCGCCCTGCCCGCCGCGGAAACGGTAGACCCGCTGTCCGTCGCGCTCCTCGGTCGTCGCCGGACGATGGGCGAGAAGACGCGCCTCCTCGTCGGGAGCAAGCGGCCGGTCGAGGAGGACCTCGACGGCCTCGCCCTCGGTGTGGCGGGCGACGAGCTCGGCGGGGGTCCCCACCGCGTGGACGCGTCCGCGGTAGAGGACCGCGACGCGGCGGCAGAGTTTCTCGGCCTCCTCGATGTAGTGGGTGGTGAGGAGGATCGTCTTCCCGAGCCCGCTCAGGCGGAGGATGAGTTCGTGGAGTTCGCGGCGGATGCGGGCGTCGAGCCCGGTGGTGGGTTCGTCGAGGACGATCGCCTCCGTGTCCCCGACGAGCGCAAGCGCGATCGCAAGCCGCTGCTTCTGCCCGCCCGAAAGACGCTCGTAGTACGCGCGGCGCTTCTCGTCGAGGCCCACGAGCTCGAGAAGTTCGCCGACCGGCCGCGGATGCGGGTAGAGCGCGGCGAAGAGATCGACGAGTTCCTCGACCCGGATGCGGTCGGGAAAGGGCGAGATCTGGAGCTGGCCCGAGATGAGCTGGCGGATGCGCCGCGGGGCGGTCTCGGGATCGGCCCCGAGCACACGGGCCTCGCCGCCGTCGCGGTGCTTGATGCCGAGGAGGATCTCGACGAGGGTGGTCTTCCCCGCCCCGTTGGGGCCGAGGAGGCCGAAGATCTCCCCACGCTCGATCTCGAAAGTGCCGTCGACGAGCGCCGGATTTGAACCGTAGGATTTACGGATGCCGCGCGCGACGATCGCCGCCTCCGCCGTCGAAGAAACCTGCGGCATGGATGGATCTCCGGGCGGGTCGCCGCCATTCTAACCGAGGGAAACCGGGGGCCACGACACACCCCGCTCCGTTCCTCCCTCGGGGGAACCGGTGTCATGAAGCGGTCCGGAGCCGCCCGCGGATCGCCGACGGGGGGCGGTCCCGGCTCGGCCCGGGGGCCTCCGGCCCCTCAAGGGCGTCCTCCGGCACACGCCCGCGACGAAAGCTCCCCGGGCCGACGAGACGGCGGGGGCGGGCGCCGCTCGAGGGGACGAAGAAGGAGATAGACGACGGCCGCGGCGAGGGAGCCGATCTCGAAGCCGAGATCCATCCCGTGCGGGGGGTCGAGCCAGCGGGCCAGGGGACCGGTGAAGAAGGCTTGCGAGGCTCCGAGGGCCACCCCGCCAAAACCCGCCGCCATGGCGAGGAGCGCCGCCCACCCGGCCGGCAGCCGACCGGGATCGTTCCAGGCCCCGAGGTCGTAACGCCCCCGACAGAGGGCGTGCTCAAGAAGGAGGATCACCGACCAGGGCCCGAGCCAGTAGGCCACGACGAGAAGGAAGTTCGTGAGGAGCGCGTCGAAATGGCCGTTCGCCACGAGGGCGATCGTCACGTAGGAGACCGCCCCGAGGAAGGTCCACACCGCCCGCGGGACCTTCTGGAAACGGCGACCGAGGACCTGCATCGAGAGCCCGAGACTGTAGTCGTTCGGGATGTTGAGATCGG
>JAKAQQ010000076.1 GCA_021819635.1 Pseudomonadota bacterium | reverse complement strand
GCGCGACGCCGCTCGATCGCAAAGTCGACCATGATGATGCCGTTTTTTTTCACCAAACCCACCAGCATGATGAGACCGACGAAGCTGTAGATGTCCAGATGTTCGTGAAACATCAAGAGGGTCAGAAGGGCCCCCATGATCGCCAAGGGCAGCGCCGTCAGAATCGTCAGTGGGTGAATGAAGTGCTCGTAAAGAATCGCAAGCACCATGTAGATGACCAGAATCGTGACCAGCAGGAGGAGCGGAAGCAAGACCAGCGACTTCTGGAATGCCTTGGCGTTGCCGGCAAACGTGCCGTCGATCCCCGCCGGAAGAACACGGGCGGCCAGCCGGCTGATACGGGCGGTGGCCCGTCCCAAGGAAACCCCCGGCGCGAGGTTGAACGAGAACGTGACCGAGGGAAGCTGCTCGTAGTGATCGATCTGGAGCGGTCCCACGCTCGGACGGACCCGGGCCACGCTCGTGAGCGGCACGATGCCGCCGCCGTCGGTCGGAACGTAGAGCGCGTTGAGGGCATCGAGATTGCGCTGGTAACGGGGCGCGAGCTCCATGATGACCTGGTATTCGTTCGTCGCCCCGTAGATGAGGCTCACGTAATTGCCTCCGTAGGCCTCGTAGAGCGTTTGCTGGATCGCCTGCGGGGTCACCCCGAGCGCCGCGGCCCGACGCCGGAGGATGTGGACCTTGAGTTCGGGATTGTTGATTTCGAGATCGCTGCTCACGTCTTCGAGGCCGGGGAGAGCGCGGAGTTTCGGCAGGAAAGCCGTCGCCGCCCGATCAAGCTTGCGGATGCTGACCCCTTGCAGGACGTACTGGTAACCGGCGTTGCCTCCGAGCGTTCCCACGTTGATGGCCGACGGCATCCGGAAGTAGACGTTGACCTGATGCACTTTCGCGAGCGCGCGCCGCAGTTGAGCGATGACCGTCGCGGCGCTCTCCTGGCGTTTGCTCATCGGCTGGAGCATGATGAACAGGCGGCCGACGTTGCCTCCGGCGGCGCCGCCGCGGCCCTGCCCGACGGCGGAGATGGCCCGGGCCACGGCGGGGTTGGCGCGCACGATACGCGCCACCCGATCCTGAAGATGCCGGAGCTGATGGAACGTGATCCCCTCGGGAGCCTCGACGGAGGCAATCACCAACCCTGTGTCTTCGGTCGGGATGAACCCTTTGGGCACGATCGCAAAGAGATAGATCGTCAAGGCCAGCGTCCCGGCGGCCACGACGAGCATCAGGCGCCAATGGGTGACCGCCCAGCGGAGACTGCGGACGTAGGCGCCGCGCGCCGACTCGAACAGTGTTTCAAGAATCCGGTAAAGACGTCCTTCCTTGTTCGTCTCGCGCAGAAAGCGGCTGCAGAGCATGGGGGTGAGCGTGAGCGACACGAGGCCCGAGATCAGGATCGCGAAGGCCACGGTCAATGCGAATTCACGGAAGAGGCGACCCAGCATCCCCCCGAGCAGAAGAATGGGCAGAAAAACGGCCACCAGGGAAAGCGTCATCGACACAACGGTAAAGGCAATTTCCTGGCTGCCGAGGAGCGCGGCTTTCATGCCGGGCTCGCCCGCCTCACGGTGACGCACGATGTTCTCGAGCACGACGACCGCGTCGTCGACGACGAAGCCTACGGCCAAGGTCAGGGCCATGAGCGAAAGGTTGTCGAGACTGAAGCCGGCCAACTTCATGATCGCGAACGTGCCGATGATCGAAAGCGGCAACGCCAACGCCGAGATTAGGGTGGCGCGAATGTCGCGGAGAAAGAAAAAGATAACCGCCACGACCAGAACGATGGCGACGATCAACGTGGCCTGGACCTCGTGGATCGAGGCCAAGACGTACGCGGCGTGATCGTGAAACATCTGCAGCCGCGCCCCACCCGGCGCTTCCTTGCTCAGCGTGGGGAGCAGCCTGTTGATCGCACGCGAAATCGCCACGGCGTTCGAATTGGGCTGGCGTTGGACCGCCAGCAGGATGGAGGGTCGAAGGGCCCCGTGATCGTAGGTCTTGTTAAAAAAGCGAGTCACCTGCTTGTTGGCGGCCACGCTGGCGACGGCCCGTCCGATGCTGGAGAGATAGATCGGGGCCCCGTTCTGATACGCCACAATGATGTGCGCGTACTGCCGCGCGGTCCGAAGCTGTCCGTTGGCCAGCACGGTGTACGTCGTGGTGCGGCCGTAGAGGGTGCCGGCCGGGAGATTGGAGTTGGCCGCCCGCACGGCGTTCGCCACTTGGACGAGCGTGAGCCCGCGGGCCGCCAACGCGTAGGGATTCATCTCGAGGCGGACGGCGTAGGTTTGCCCCCCGAACACATTGACCTGGGCCACCCCGGAAATCATCGAGATCCGTTCCGCCACCCGCGTCTCGGCGTACTTGTCGAGCACCGTCATCGGAATGTGCCGGGCCGTCAATCCCAGGAACACGATCGGCGAGGCGGTCGGATTGGCCTTGAACAGCGTCGGTGGCTGGGGCATGTCCGGGGGCAGCCGGCCCGCCGCCTGCGCAATGGCCGCCTGGACGTCCATGGCCGCGTCGTTGATGTTGCGGGAAAGATCGAACTGAAGCGTGACGAACGTGTTGCCCATCGCGCTCTGCGAGCTCATCGAGCGCAAGCCCTCGATGCTCGAAAATTGCCGCTCGAGTGGGGTGGCCACCGTCGCCGCCATGGTCTGGGGACTGGCGCCGGGCAGCCCCGCGTCGACGTAGATCGTAGGGAAGTTGACGTTCGGCAGCTCGCTGACCGGCAGGGACCGGTAGGCGACAAGCCCAAAGACCAGCAGTGCGCTCATCACGACCGTCGTCATGACGGGACGGTGGATGAAGAGGGCCGAAGGATTGGTTTTCACGACGGGCACACGGGATCGAGTCTTGGCATCTCCCGGAAGACCCCGAGCCGGAATCCCGTGGACGGAGCCGTCATTGCGTCACGACCACGGCCGTGGAGGGGGGGGCGGAAGGATTTTTTCCACGCTGACACTCACACCGTCGCGCATCCGGCGCGGCACGTGGGCCACGACCAGCGTTCCGGCCGGGGGGCCTTGGGCCAACACCGCGTAGCGTCCGATCTGGCGGCTCTCGGTCACGGGCACGATCGTGGCGTGGCCGTGCGCCACGACGTAGACAAAATCACCGCCTTGCCCGGGCTGAACCGCGCTCTGCAGCACCACGAGCGCTCCGCGCTGGACGGTCAGAATCACGCGGACGGCGACGTACTCGCCGGGCCAGAGGCGCACGGGAAGATTCGGGACGCGCGCCATGGCGAGGAACGTGCCGGCGGACGTGTTGACCGTGTTGTCGATGAACACCAAGGGGCCCATCCCGAGCGGATCCTTGACCGACTCGCGCAGAACATCGACCAGGATCGTGTGTTTGCGGCGGTCGTGGAGCACCGCGTGCAGGTCGCGCTGGGGCAGCTGGAAGGACACGAGAATCGGCGACATCTGATTGATGGTCACCAGCGGAGTGGAGCCCGCCGGCCCGACCACGTTGCCCGCCCGCACCATGATCTCGCCCGCCAAGCCGTTGATGGGCGAACGGAGGAGGGTGTACCCGAGGTTGATCTCGGCCTGGGCAAGAAGCGCCTTGTCCTGCGCGGCGGTGGCTTTCGCGGCGATGTAGGTCTGGGGGGCAATGAAACCCCGGGGAACGAGCTTGGCGTCACGGCCGACCTGCGCGGCGGCGGCGAGATAGGCGGCCCGGGCCTGGTCCACCGCGGCCCGGTAGGGCGCCGGGTTGATCTCGAAGAGCGGTTGCCCCCGACGCACGTATTGCCCCTGATGGAAGTAGACGTGCGTGAGAAGCCCGCCGACCTGGGGCGTGATACGGACGCTGTGTTCGGACTGCGCCTGACCGACGGCCTTGAACCAGAGGGGCATGGACCGCCGAACGATGCGCGCGCCGATAACGTAGACCGGCGGCGGCGCCACACGGGCCCGCGCCGACGCCGGGATGATGTCCCGCCCGAACGCGAAATACCCCACGGTCACCAGAACGAGCACAAGACCGGCCGCCATAAACAGGCGGCGGTGGGGAGCAACGGAAGGGTGAGATTCGGAGGCCATGTCAGGAAGGCGTGCTCCGCCCCCAAAGGTACCGGCAGGGGCGGAGGGGGAGGATGGGTCCCTGAGGACCCCGTTGGGACGGCAACGTTGACTCCGCCCCTGCGGTACGGGCATTAGTATGCCCCAGGAGAGGAGGAGGAAAAGCGCCTGTTACACTTTGTAACCCGGCGTTCAAAAGACGCTCGCCCGCACTATCCTCATCCGGGGTACACACGCGATCGGGCCCGGGCCTGCATCGGGAGATCCACGACACATGAGCCGAGCCGATCACATCCTGGTGGTCGACGACGACGCCGACATCCGCCTGCTTCTCCAGGCCTACCTTCAAAAGCACGGCTACCGGGTCACGACCGCGGCGAACGGCTCTCTGCTCCACGACCTCCTCGCCCGTGGCGAACGTCCCGGCATTGATCTCGTCGTTCTGGACCTCATGCTGCCCGGGGAAGACGGGTTCAGTCTCTGCCGCGCCGTCCGGGCCCGCTCGCGGCTGCCGATTCTCATGCTCACGGCCCGAGGCGAGGACGAGGACCGGATCCGCGGCCTCGATCTCGGAGCCGACGACTACCTCGTCAAGCCGTTCCACCCCGACGAGTTGAGAGCCCGCGTCCAGAGCATCCTCCGGCGCGCGCGCGCGTATCCTGAGAACGGGCCGGGCGATCCGGCGCGTGTCTATCGTTTTGCGGGCTGGACTCTGGACACCCTGCGCCGCGAGCTGCGGAGCACCGACGGGACACTGGTCAGCCTCACCGGGACGGAATACCGGCTTCTTCACGCGTTCCTCCAGCACCCGGGCACCGTCCTCGGGCGCGACCAGCTTTCGGCCATGGTGCACGCACGGACACCCACGCCCTACGACAGGAGCCTCGACGTGCAGGTCAGCCGACTGCGTCGCCGTCTCGGGGACGACGGCCGCGATCCGAGACTTCTGCAGGCCGTCCGCGGGCAAGGCTATCTCCTGGCCACCGGCGTCGAACACGATCCATGAACCGTCTTGCGGCGCTCCTGCCCTCCTCTCTCTTCGGTCGGCTCATTCTCGTTCTTGCGGTCGGTCTCATCCTCGCCCAGTTCCTGGGCGCGGCCCTGAGTGTCTACGAACGCGACCAGGCCCTCATTTACTACAGCGACCAGCAGTGGGCGGAACACGACGCCGAGGTGGTGCGGCTCATGGACACGCTGCCCTCGTAAAAAAAGAAGGCACTCGGCCA
>JAKAQQ010000075.1 GCA_021819635.1 Pseudomonadota bacterium | reverse complement strand
TCAAAGACCATGAGGAAACAGAGTAAATAGGTGAGCCCGCGCGCCCAGATCGCTCCCCGCATGGCCTCCCTGCCTTTTTTTCGACCGCGGAACCGGCGAAGGTATACACCAAAGGCAATCGCCTTACCAAGGGCAGCGAAGAGGGGGAGGGCGGAAGCCCGGAGGCGTGAACCGCACGAAGCCCCCCCGGGGGGGCGCCCCGTCCAACCCGGGCCCCGCTCCCGCTCCCGCCGCGAAGGCTGCATCCCCCCCCTGCGGAAGCGGGCCACAAACGGGGTTCTCGAAACCCCGGACGGGCTCTTTCAGGCACGCCAAGCGGCCCGCCCACCGTCCCGACGCGCTCAGACGGCGATCGGGGCGGGAAGAGCCGGATGGTGGCGGTAGCCCACGAGAGCCACGTCCTCGCTCCGGGTGGCGAAGAGGTCCGGCCCGCGGCGGTGGAGGCGGAGACGGGGCGCGGGGTACGGCGCGCGCGCAAGCTGATGGTCGACGGCCTCGAAGTGGTTGAGGTAGACGTGGCAGTCGCCCCCCGTCCAGACGAGTTCGCCCACCCCGAGCCCGACCTCGGCGGCGACGAGGTGCGTGAGAAGCGCGTAGGAGGCGATGTTGAAGGGCACGCCGAGGAAAAGATCGGCGCTGCGCTGGTACACCGTGCAGAAGAGGCGTTCCTCCGCGACGTGGAACTGGAAAAGCACGTGGCAGGGCGCGAGCGCCATGCGCGGGAGGTCGGCGACGTTCCAGGCCGAGACCAGGTGACGGCGGGATTCCGGCGCGCGCCGGAGACCCTCGAGGAGGGCCGCGATCTGGTCCACCGTCCCGCCGCGACCGTCGGGCCAGCGCCGCCACTGCACGCCGTAGACCGGGCCGAGTTCGCCCCGATCGTCGGCCCAGGGATCCCAGATGTGGACCCCCTCCTCGTGGAGGCGGCGGACGTTGCTCTCGCCCGAGAGGAACCAGAGGAGCTCCGCGACGACCGAGCGGAACTGGAGTTTCTTGGTCGTGACGGCCGGAAAACCGCGGGTGAGATCGAAGCGGAGGAGCCGGCCGAAGACCGCGCGCGTCCCCACCCCGGTGCGGTCGCGCCGCTCGCTCCCGCCCTCCCGCGCCTCGCGCAGGAGTTCGAGATAGGGGCCTTCGAGGATGTCGGTCGCCGCGGCCCCGCCCTCCCCGGCCCCGGCGCTCATGCCACGGTCGCGGCCGGGGCGGGCGTGCGGTAAGCGAGGACAAGCATCGCCGCGCCCACGATCACCATCGGGATCGAGACGAGCTGCCCAATCGTCAGCCAGCCGAAGGCGAGGTAGCCGAGCTGCGGGTCGGGGAGACGGATGAACTCGACGGCGATGCGGAAGACGCCGTAGAGAAGGGCAAAGAGTCCCGAGACGGCGAGGCGCGGGCGGGGTTTGTGCGAATAGACGAAGAGCACCGTGAAGAGCACGACCCCTTCAAGGAGCATCTCGTAGAGCTGCGAGGGCTGGTACGGGGCGCTCCAGCCCGGCCCGACGTAGCCGCAGTACTCGAAAAAGCGCGGCTCGGAGCACGGCAGGCGCATCGCCCAGGGGAGCGTGCGGCTCACCCGGCCCCAGAGCTCGCCGTTGATGAAATTGCCGATGCGCCCCGCCATGAGGCCGAGGGGCACGACGGGGGCGATGAAGTCGGTGAGCGTGACGACGTCGGTCTTCACCTTGCGCGCAAAGAGCGCCATCGCCACCACCACCCCGAGAAGACCGCCGTGGAAGGACATCCCGCCGTCCCAGACCTCAAGCACCCGCAGGGGCGAGGCGGCGTAGTACGGAAGGTTGTAGAAGAGGACGTAGCCGAGGCGGCCGCCCAGGACGACCCCGAGGACGGCGTAGAACGCGAGGTCCAGGAGCCGGTCCTGGTTCCAGCCCGGGCCCAAGCGGTGGAGGCGGCGGCTCAGAAGCCACCAGCCGAGGACGATCCCGCAGAGGTACATGAGTCCGTACCAGTGCACCTCAAGCGGGCCGACGTGGAGGGCGATGGGATCGAGGTTGGGGTAGCGCAGCATGGGCGGGGATCGGCGCTCGCACGGGAAGCGAGCGTCATGATAGCAAAGGGCCGCCCCCCGCCGGTCTCAGGGGGGCGGGACGGAGGTCTCCGCCGGCCAATCGAGGCGCTCGCCGAACGCTTGAGCGTGGCGGCGGGCGAGATCCGCCCGCTCGAGCGGGTGGTTCTGAGTGCCGGCGTGGGCCACCTTGATCGCCCCGAGAAGCGAGGCGAAGCGCGCGGCCCGCGGCCACGACCAGGAGGCGTGGAGGGCAAAGAGGAGCCCGGCGCGGTGGGCGTCCCCGCAGCCCGTCGGGTCGACGACCCGCTCGGGGGGGACGGCGGGGATCGCCTCGACCGCCGCGCCCTGATGGAGACGCGCCCCCTTCGCCCCGAGGGTCACCACCACGGCCTCGAGGCGCCGGGCGATCGCCTCGGTGCTCCAGCCGGTCCGCTCGGTGAGGAGCGCCTCCTCGTAGTCGTTCAGGCAGAGCGCGCGGGCCCCCGAGACGAGCGTGCGGAGTTCCTCCGCCGTGAAGAGCGGAAGCGCCTGGCCGGGATCGAGGAGGTAGGGCACGGCCGAGGCCGCGAGCTCGCGCGCGCGGCGGAGCATGCCCTCGCGGGCGTCGGGGGCGACGATGGCGAGCGACGGAGGCGGGTCCAGCGCCGGAAGCGGCACCGTCCCCGAGGCCCGCATCGCCCCGGCGTGGAAGGCGGTGATCTGGTTGTCGTCGCGGTCGGTGAGGACGTAGGCCTGGGCGGTCAGCCCCGCCACCTCGCAAAGGAAGTCCGTCGGCACCCCCCAGGACGCGAGGCGGGCGCGGTAGGGGGCGAAGTCCTCACCCACCGCCGAGACGGGGACGACCGGCGCGCCGAGCGCGTGGAGCGTGTAGACGATGTTGCCGGCGCAGCCCCCGTACGAACGCTCGAGGCGATCGACGTCGAAGGCGACGCTGAGCGCGTGGACGCGCTCGGGCAGGATGTGCTCGGCGAAGCGCCCGGGGAAGCGCATCACGGTGTCGTAGGCGAACGACCCCGTGACGAGGATCGTCACGCGGGCTCCGCGCCGTCCGGCCGCCAGGCGAGATCGAGGACGCGGGCCGCGCGCACCTCGTCGAGCCGGCGGACCGGGGTGGTCCACGGCGCCCCGCGCAGCCGTTCAGGGTCCTCGGTCATCTCGCGGCGGATCGCGGCCATCGCCTCGACGAAGGCGTCGAGGCTCTCCTTGCTTTCGGTCTCGGTGGGCTCGATGAGGAGGCACTCGGGCACGAGGAGCGGGAAGTAGGTCGTGGGCGCGTGGATCCCGTGGTCGAGGAGTCGCTTGGCGACGTCCATCGCGGTCACGCCGAAGGTCTTGGCCTCGCGGCGCAGCGTGACGAGGAACTCGTGGCCGGTGCGGCGCGTGGGGTAGGCGAGCTCGTAGCCGAGCGCCGCGAGACGCACGGCGAGGTAGTTGGCGTTGAGGGTGGCGTAAGGACCCACCGCCCGCATCCCGTCACGCCCGAGCATGCGCGCGTAGACCCAGGCCCGGAGGAGCACGCCGGCGTTGCCGTGGAAGGCGGCGAGCCGGCCGATGCTCTGGGGGGCGTCGTCGGGCCGCGACCAGCGCGGTCCCGAGCGGGGATCGTCGACGACGAAGGGATGGGGCAGGAACGGGAGAAGACGCTCGGCGACGCCCAGGGCCGCGGCCCCCGGTCCCCCGCCCCCGTGGGGGGTCGAGAAGGTCTTGTGGAGGTTGAGATGGAGGACGTCGAAGCCCATGTCCCCCGGGCGGACCTGGCCCAGGATCGCGTTGAGGTTGGCCCCGTCGTAATAGAGGAGCCCCCCGGCCTGGTGGACGAGGCGGGCGAGCTCGACGATGCGCCGCTCGAAGACCCCGAGGGTCGAGGGGTTGGTGAGCATGATCCCCGCCGTCTCGGGGCCGAGCGCGCGGGCGAGGGCCTCGAGATCGACGTCGCCGTCGGGGCGCGTCGGGATCTCGCGCACGCGGAAGCCCGCCATGGCCGCGCTCGCCGGGTTGGTTCCGTGGGCGGCGTCGGGGACCAGCATCTCAAGCCGCCCGCTCTCGCCGCGGGCGCGGTGGTAGGCGCGGATGATGCTCACGCCGGCAAACTCTCCCTGGGCGCCGGCCATGCAGTTGACGACGACGCGGCGCATGCCGGTCACGACGGCGAGCATCTCCTGGAGCTCGAGGAGGCAGACGAGGTACCCGCGGAGCGTCTCCTCGGGCGCGAGCGGATGGAGGTCCAGGAACTCGGGCAGAAGCGCGGCGCTGTTCGAGGCGCGCGGGTTGTACTTCATCGTGCACGACCCGAGCGGGTAGAAGTGCGTGTCGATCGAGTAGTTGCGCTGCGAGAGACGCGTGTAGTGGCGCACGGCGTCGAGCTCCGAAACCTCGGCAAGCGCCGGGGGAACGGAGCGGCGCAGCGCCGGGGGGAGGTCGTCGAGGACCGGATCCTCGGCCGGCGCCTGGAGACGGGCGCGGCGCCCGGGCCGGCCGATCTCGAAGACGAGCGGCGTCACGGCAACACCTTGAGGGCCGCCTCGTAGTCGGGTTCCCGACCGATTTCGGGCACGAGCTCGGCGTGACGGACGACCCCCGAGGGGTCGAGGACGAGGACGGCGCGGGCGGTGAGGCCGGCGAGCGGGCCGTCGAGGATGAGCAGACCGTAATCGCGGGCGAAGTCCTTCGCGCGCATCAGGGAGAGCGGGCGCACGTTCGCGAGGCCTTCGGCCGCGCAGAAGCGCTGGTGGGCGAAGGGAAGATCCGCCGAGATCATGAGGAGCACGCTCTCGGGGTGTTTCTTGGCGTAGGCGTTGAACTTGCGGGTGGACTCGGCGCAGACCGGCGTGTCGATGCTCGGGAAGACGTTGAGAAGCGTCCAACGGCCGGCAAAATCGGCAAGACGGACGTCCTCGAGCGTGCTCGAGACGAGCGTGAAATCCGGGGCGGGGTGCCCGAGAGCCGGGAGCTCGCCGTTGGTGTGGATCGGGGTGCCGCGCAGCGTGACGGTGGCCATGGGACGAATCCTCTCGGAGGGACGGACGAACGAGATCTAGACGGACGGGGCGGCGAGGACGGCGGCGAGCGCCTCGCGGTAGCGGGCGATGTCCTCCGGCGTGCGCCGCTCGGTCGCGCAGATGAGGCAGGCCCCGGGACCGAGCTCGGGGACGTGGGGCGCGAGGTCGAGTCCGCCCAGGATCCCGTGACGGCGGAGCGCCTCAAGCGTCCGGGCGGCGGACTGCGGAAAGAGAACGACGGTCTCGTAGAGGAAGGGGCCCGGAAAGGCGGCGCGCACCCCGGGGAGCGACGTGAGGGCCGCCGCGAGCGCCCGCGTGCGGGCGTGGGCCAGGGCCGTCGTGCGCCGCAGTCCCTCGGCGCCCAGAAGCGCG
>JAKAQQ010000074.1 GCA_021819635.1 Pseudomonadota bacterium | reverse complement strand
CGATCTTTTCTCCTCGCCCCTCTCTATCACCCGGGGACGGCGCACGCCATGCCGGTGCGCCGCGCGCTCGGCGTGCGCACCGTCTTCAACCTTCTCGGCCCGCTCACCAACCCCGCGGCCCCGCCCGTCCAGCTCGTCGGCGTCTACGACCCGCGCCGCGTCCGCCCCCTGGCCGAAGCCCTCGCGCACCTCGGGGTCCGCCGCGCGCTCGTCGTCCACGGAGCGGGGCTCGACGAGCTTGCCCTCCACGCCCCGAGCACCGTCGCCCGCCTCCACGAAGGCACGATCGAGGAGCTCGTGCTCGCACCGGAGGAGGCCGGGCTCGAACGTCGTCCCCTCGCGTCGCTCGCCGGCGGGAGCCCCGAGACGAACGCCCGGGCGCTCGAGGCGTTGCTCGCAGGCGAGGGCCCGCCCGCCTACCGCGACGCCGTCCTTCTCAACACCGCCGCCCTGCTCTGGACCGCGGGCCTGGTCCGGGATCTCGCGGCGGGGATCGCCGAGGCCCGGGCGGCGCTTCGTTCGGGGGCGGCCGAGCGCGTCCTCGCCCTCCAGCGGGAGCACGGCCGTGGCGCTTGACGCCCTCGTCGCCCACAAGCACGAGATCGTCCGCCGCCGCCGCGCCGAGACGCCGGAGGCCCTCCTCGCCGCGCGTGCGGAGCCGACCCCGCGTCGGCTCCGCACCGCCCTGGCCGCCTCCGGCCCCCGCTTCGTCTTCGAGTGCAAGCGGGCTTCACCCTCGGCCGGGATCCTGCGCCCGCGCTACAACCCGGTGGCCCTCGCCCGGGCGCTCGCTCCGTTCGCCGACGCCCTCTCGGTGCTGACCGAGGAGCGTTTCTTCGGCGGCACCCTCGCCGATCTCGCCGCCGTGCGCGCCGCGGTGGATCTTCCGCTCCTTCGCAAGGACGTGATCGTCGACGCCTACGAAGTCCTCGAGGCCCGCGTCCACGGTGCGGACGCCGTGCTTCTCATGCTCTCGGTGCTCGACGACGCAACTTACGAGGCCTGCCGCACCGTCGCCCGCCGCTACGGCATGGACGTCCTCACGGAGGTCCACGACGCGAACGAACTCGAGCGGGCCCGGCGGCTCGGCGCCGACCTCGTCGGCGTCAACAACCGCAATCTCCGCACGCTTCGGGTGGATCTCGCAACCGTCGGGCGGCTTGCGCCCCTCGTGCCCCGCTCCGCGCTCCTCGTCGCCGAATCGGGCTACGCCCGCCGCTCCGAGATCCTCGCGGCCGCCCCCGCCGTCGACGCCTTCCTCGTCGGCGGCAGCGTGATGCAGGCCGCCGACCCCGCCCGCGCCGCCGCCGCGCTCGTCCACGGTCCGGTCAAGGTCTGCGGTCTCACACGTGAAGAGGACGCGTCCCACGCCCGCGCGCGGGGGGCGAGCCACGGCGGCCTCAACTTCGTGCCCTCCTCACCGCGGTGCCTTGAGCCCGAAGCCGCCCACGCCCTCGCCCGCTCGGCACCTCTTTCCTGGGTGGCGGTGGTCGCCGACCTTCCGGAGACCGAGGTTCTCGCCCTCGCACGGAGACTTCCGCTCGCCGCCGTGCAGCTCCACGGGCACGAGGACGCCGGCTACCAGGAGCGGTTGCGCGCCCGCCTGCCCGAAACCGTCGCGCTCTGGCGGGCCGTCGACGCGGAAGGCGATCCCGGGGAGGTGGATCTCGACGCCGGAGCGGTTGACCTTGTCCTTCTCGACCGCCGCGGCGGCGGTGGCCTCGGCGGCAGCGGACGCCCCTTCGACGCCGGGCACGTCGCCCGTTGGCGCACGCGCTTTCCCCGCTTCGGCCTCGCCGGCGGCATCGGTCCCGACAACGCCGCCGCCGCCGCCGTCCTTGGCCCCGCGATCGTCGACGTCAACTCCCGCGTCGAGACCCGTCCTGGTCTCAAGGACCCCGCCCGTCTCGACGCTCTGTTCACCGCCCTCCGTCACGCCCCCGGCAAGAGGACCCCCGCCCCATGAGCTTCGTCCCCCCCGCCCCGTCCCCCCTCATTCCCGCCGCGGGGCATTACGGCGAATTCGGCGGCCGCTACGTTCCCGAGATTCTCGTCCCGCCGCTCGTCGCCCTCGAGGACGCGTTCCTCCGCCATCGCGACGACCCCTCCTTCCGGGCCGAGCTCGACGAGCTCCTGCGGCGCTACGCCGGACGGCCCACCCCACTCACCCGCACCCGGCGGTTCCTCGCCGACACACACACCGTCCTCTACCTCAAACGGGAGGATCTTCTTCACGGAGGCGCGCACAAGACCAATCAGGTCCTCGGCCAGATGCTCCTCGCCCACCGCACGGGCAAGCGGCGGGTGATCGCCGAGACCGGCGCGGGCCAGCACGGCGTCGCCGTCGCCATGGCCGGGGCGCTTTTCGGCAAGGAGGTCGTCGTCTACATGGGCGAGAAGGACTGCCGCCGCCAGGCCCCGAACGTCTTCCGTATGAAGCTCTTCGGCGCCCGTGTCGTCCCGGTCGCCTCGGGCTCGGCCTCGCTCAAGGACGCCATGAACGAGGCGCTCCGCGACTGGTCGGAGAGCTACGAGGACACCCATTACCTCGTCGGGACGGTGGCCGGCCCCCATCCCTTCCCCGCGATGGTGGGCGCGTTCCAGCGCGTCATTGGGGAGGAGACACGCGCCGAGATTCTCGAGCGTGAAGGACGCCTCCCCGATCTCGTCGCCGCCTGCGTCGGCGGAGGTTCGAACGCTCTCGGTATCTTCGCGGCGTTCCTCGACGATCCCGGCGTGGACCTCCTCGGCGTCGAAGCCGGAGGCGAGGGGCTCGAGACCGGACGGCACGGGGCCACCCTCGCCCGGGGACGGCCGGGGATCCTCCACGGCATGCGAAGCCTCCTCCTTCAGGACGAGGAGGGACAGGTGCAGGAGTCGCACTCGGTGTCCGCCGGGCTCGACTACCCCGGGGTCGGACCCGAGCACGCGCACCTCCAGGCCACGGGCCGCGCACGCTACACCGCGGCCGAAGACCGCGAGGCGCTCGAGGCCTTCGTCGCCTTGGCCCGCACGGAGGGTATTCTTCCCGCCCTTGAGTCCGCCCACGCGCTCGCCGCCGTCGCCCGGGAGGCCCGCGACGAGCCGGAGCGCGCACGGCTCGTCGTCGTCAATCTCTCCGGACGTGGCGACAAGGATCTCGGTCACGTCGCGGCCCTCCTCGACGGGGAGGCGGGACGATGAGCGGCCGGTTCACGCGACTCTTCCGGCGCCTCGACGGCGAGGGCCGCGGGGCTCTCGTCCCCTTCGCGGTCCTCGGTGACCCCGATCCCGCAACGGGCGCCCGCGTCCTCGAGACCCTCGCCGCCGGCGCCGACGCCCTCGAGGTCGGGCTGCCCTTCTCGGACCCCGTCGCCGACGGCCCCACGATCCAGCGCGCGGCACTGCGCGCGCGGCAGACGGGGACGACCGTCGCCCGCGGCCTCGAGCTCGTGGCCGAGCTTCGCCGCCGTCACCCCGAACTCCCGATCGGGCTCCTCGTTTACGCCAATCTCGTCCACGCCCGGGGACTCGGATCGTTCTACGCCCGGGCGGCCGCGGCCGGAATCGACGCGGTCCTCGTCCCCGACGTTCCGCTCGAGGAGATCGCCCCCTTCGCCGAGGCCGCCCGGACGGCGGGCGTGGCCCCGGTTCTCATCGCGCCGCCGAACGCGCCCGAGAACACGCTCGAGGGCATCGCCCGCACCGGCCGCGAATACACCTACGTGGTCACCCGCAAGGGCATCACCGGTGTCGACCGCGGCGAGGTCGACCCCTCGGCGACCGTCGTCCGCCGGCTCGCGCAACTCGGGGCCCCGCCCGCGCTCCTGGGCTTCGGCATCGCCCGGCCCGAGCACGTGCGCCGGGCCCTCGCCACCGGTGCCCGCGGGGTGATCGTGGGCTCGGCCCTCATCGAGCGGCTCGAGAAGGAGCCCGCCTCCCTCCCGGACTACCTCGCCGAGCTTCGGGCGGCGACGATTCTCCCGTAGGGCACCCAGCGCTCCTCGCCCCCCTCCCCAGCCCACGGGCCGAACATCGGCCGTCCAACCCCCCGCGGTCCTCCGACGCCACGGGCGCGGCCTCTCGGCGGGGGATCGGAGGAACGCTTGGCGCACGCCCCGCGGTTCAGGGGAGACGAGCCCTCGGCGTTCCGCGTTCTTGGAGACGCGGCGGGAGGTCACGGCGGCTTCGTGCCTGCTGCCGAAGCACACGGAACCGAAACCCCTCTTCTCGGAAAACGGCGCTGTTGAATTTCCTGTGTGTTGACCGGCCGGAGACGGGTTGATCGACGGGAAGTCGAGCATTGCCCGCAATGCCACGCTCCGAGTGCTTCAATTGACGGGCACCAACCCGGGATCCAACAGAGGCAACCAAGACGGACCCGCGACGGGCGCCGCAGGTCCGCCTCTTCCCAAGACCCCCCTCACCCCTGTTGCAGGTCCCCTCCCGCCCGCATCCTGCGGCGCAGCACGACCGCCACCCCAAGCCACGCCAGCATCAGAAACCCTACCCCTCCCGAGCCTCCCCCGGAGCTCGGCGGCTTGGCCTTGACCGTGAGCACGAAACTTTCGCTTCCTTTCTGCCCGTAGCCATCCTGCACCGCGACGGTCACTGTGGCCGTCCCCACCTCACCCGGAACCGGGATGATGGCCAAGGTGCACGAGGCGCCGTTCGTGTCGCAGCCCGAAGAAAGGTCGAGCCCCGTATGCGGCACAAGCGTGGGATTCGAGGAGGCGACGCTCACCGTGAGCGCGCCGGTGCCGACAATCGTGAAGCTCTCCGCAGGCACGCTCTGGCCCACGGTCACGCTCGCGTTCACGAGCCCTGTGACGGCGGGCGGCACAGTCACTGTGGTGGTCGAACCTTGGCTCAGGACCGGGGTGCTCAGGGCGAGACCCGCATGGTTGCTGAGCACGGTGCCCCCCGGTGCCGTCACCTCAAGTGTGATGCTGCTGCTGGCACTGCCGCCGTTGGCCGCGAGACTGCCCAAGTTGCAGGTGACCGTACCCGAAACCTGGTTGCAACTCCCCTGTGTGGCGCTTGAGGTTACATAACTCGTACCGCCGGGAACCGGCAGGATCACGCTCAACGCCGGGCTCGCACTGTTGCCGTTATTGGTCAGGATCGCCTGACCGGTGTAGTCGACCCCGTGAGATACGGTGCTCGGCGTGTTCAGGGTCAGGTTGAGATCGGTGTTGCCGAATATGTAGGCCGCGCCTTGGTCGGTATTGCCGCCGACCGTACGAAGCGGCGCCCCCATCAGGGCGATGGCACCAGAGAGCGCAACCGAGGAACCGAACATGTCGTTCGCCGCACCGTCGGAGGCGGTCAACTCCGTGGTCTGGCTCCAGCCGCTGCCGGTGTCGGCATAGACATAGGCCGCGCCTTGGTCGGCATTGCTGCCGACCTTATGGTCCGGCGCCCCCATGATGGCGGTCATCCCGGAAAGCGCAACCGA
>JAKAQQ010000073.1:5195-5526 GCA_021819635.1 Pseudomonadota bacterium | reverse complement strand
TTCCGATCTACGGCGGGACTGCTCGAGCGCACGGCGCACATGCGCGCTCAGTTCCGGGGTGTCGGCCGCACCGGTGCTCATCGGTCAATCTCTCCGAAAACGATATCCTGCGTGCCGATGATCGCGACGAGGTCGGCAATCATGTGCCCGCGCACCATCATGTCGAGCGCAGCGAGATGAGCGAAACCCGGCGCTCGTATCCTGAGACGGAAAGGCTTGTTGGCCCCGTCCGAGACAAGGTAAATGCCGAATTCGCCTTTCGGATGCTCGACGGCCGCGTAGGTCTCGCCTTCGGGCACCGAATATCCTTCGCTGAAAAGCTTGAAGTGGT
>JAKAQQ010000073.1:0-5185 GCA_021819635.1 Pseudomonadota bacterium | reverse complement strand
AGTGGTGAATGAGGGCTTCCATGTCGCGCTTCATCACCGCCCGTGGAGGCGGGACGATTTTGTCGTCGTCAAGGCGCACGGGACCCGGATGCGCGCGCAGCCAGTCCACGCATTGGCGCACGAGGCGATTCGACTGGCGCATCTCGGCGATGCGAACCAGGTAGCGGTCGTAACAGTCGCCGTGGCGGCCGATCGGGATCTCAAAATCCAGGCCGTCGTAGACCTCGTAGGGCTGCGTCTTGCGCAGGTCCCACGCCACCCCCGAGCCACGCAGCATGGGGCCCGTAAACCCGTAGGCAAGCGCGGTTTCGGCATCGACCACGCCGATGCCCACCGTCCGTTGCTTCCAGATCCGGTTTTCCGTCAGCAGGTTTTCGTACTCGTCCACGCAGCCCGGAAACCGGTCGGCGAACGCGGCGATGAAGTCGAGGAGTGAGCCTTCGCGGGCGGCGTTGAGACGCTTGAGGTCGCGCCGCGAGCGGAAGCGGCCGGGCTCGTAACGCGGCATCGTGTCCGGGAGATCGCGGTGCACACCGCCCGGTCGGTAATAGGTCGCGTGCATGCGCGTGCCCGACACCGCCTCGTACATGTCCATGATGTCTTCGCGTTCACGGAAACAGTAAAGAAAAACGCTCATCGCGCCGATGTCGAGGGCGTGGCTCCCGAGCCAGAGCAGATGGTTGGTGATGCGCGTGAGTTCATCAAAGAGGACACGGACGTACCGGGCGCGCGGCGGCGGGGTGATGCCGAGAAGCCTCTCGATCGCGAGCACGTAGGCATGCTCGTTGCACATCATCGACACATAATCGAGCCGGTCCATGTACCCGATGCTCTGATTGAAGGGCTTCGATTCCGCCAGCTTTTCCGTGCCGCGGTGGAGGAGACCGATGTGCGGGTCGGCCTTGCGGATCACCTCGCCGTCCACCTCCACGACAAGACGCAGGACGCCGTGGGCCGCCGGATGCTGCGGCCCGAAGTTCATGGTGAAGTTTTGGAGCTCAGGCACCGGGGGCGCCCTCCCCGGGAGGCTCCCGGGTGGGGATCGGCCGAACGACACGAGGCACGAGAACACGAGGCTCAATCGAGACCGGCTCCTGCACCACGCGCCTTTGGTCGGGGTCGTAGCGCACCTCGACGTGTCCGCTCAACGGGAAGTCCTTGCGGAAAGGGTGGCCGACAAACCCGTAATCGGTGAGAAGTCGGCGGAGATCCGGGTGGCCATCAAAAACGATACCAAAAAGATCGAACACCTCGCGCTCGTACCAATCGGCCGAGGGCCAAAGTGCGACGACCGAGGGCAGCACGAGAAGGCCTTCCCGTACCGCGGGAACGATCTTGACACGGAGCCGACGGTTGTGCCGCACCGAGAGAAGATGCGCCACAACCCTGAAGCGCGGACGCGCCCCTTCCTGAAGTTCGGGATCGGGAGGGGCCAGAAGCACCGCGCGGCTGAACCCTTCGCTCGTCGCCTCGTGCGTGGTCCATTGAGCTTCCCCGTACCCGAGATAGTCCACCGCGCTCAAATCAACAAGTTGCTCAAAGCGGAAGATCTCTTCGTCCCGCAGCGCCCGTGCGACCTCAAGCCAACGGGATTCCGACACCTCGATCGTGACCTCGCCGCGCGCAACCTCGGGTCCGTGGTCGCCCGGGAAACGTTCGTGGAGAAGAGAGGCAAGCGTGTCGGGCGCGGCCGCGTTCACAACGGCACCTCAGAGAGCAATCCGCCGCGAGCGGCGGATCTTGTTCTGGAGTTGCACGATACCGTAGAGGAGAGCTTCGGCCGTGGGCGGGCAACCGGGCACGTAAACGTCCACGGGCACGATCCGGTCGCAGCCGCGGACCACCGCGTACGAGTAGTGGTAGTACCCCCCGCCGTTCGCGCACGAACCCATCGAAATCACCCAGCGGGGCTCGGGCATCTGATCGTAAAGGCGACGCAGTGCCGGGGCCATTTTGTTCACCAGCGTGCCGGCGACGATCATCACGTCCGACTGGCGGGGGCTGGGCCGGAAGACCACGCCGAAACGGTCGAGATCGTAGCGGGCAGCCCCCGCGTGCATCATCTCGACGGCGCAGCAGGCCAATCCGAACGTCATCGGCCAGAGCGACCCGGTTCGTGCCCAATCGATCAGCTTGGCGACCGGCATGAGGACGGCCCCGTAAGGGCGGGCGTCTTCTATTCCCATTCAAGGCCTCCGCGCCGCCACTCGTAGGCGAACCCCACCACGAGCACGGCAAAAAAGACCGCCATGGCGGCGTAAGCGCTGGGCCCCAGTTCACGCAACGCGACCGCCCAGGGAAAGAAAAAAGCAATCTCGAGATCAAAGATGATGAAGAGGATGGCGACGAGGTAATAGCGCACGTCAAAAGGAACGTGCGCGTCCTCAAAGGCCTCGAACCCGCACTCGTAGGCCGCCCCTTTCACCGGGTCGGCATGGCGGGGCGCCAGAAGGAAACCGAGGACAAGAAGCGTCCCGCCCACGACGGCGCCAACCACCAAGAAAACGAGCACACCGAAGTAGTCGTGGAGCACGGTCGTGAGAAGCGACGGAAAGACGGCGTATTGTAGCGCAGGCCGACCACGGCCCACGCAGGCGGCGCCCCGGCGGGTACAATGGGAAGGCCCGGTCCGCGTGACCCGAGACGCATGCCCCCCCCGCCCGAACCCCGGTCGCCGGCCGACCCCGGCCGTTTGCACCGTGCCACCGAACCCGAAGACGTCCAGTCGCGCCGCGACGATCGTCCCGTCCCCCTTGCCGCCGCGGGCGTCCGTGGCCTGCGCCTTCCGACCCGGATCTTGCTGGGCCCCCGCGAAGTCCCGGCGCTCGCCACCTACACGCTGGCCGTCGGCCTGCGTCCGGGGCGCAAGGGCGTCCACATGTCACGTCTCGTCACCTGCGCGCACACCTGGAGTGAGGGATTCGATCCCTTCCGCCCCGACCTCCTGCTCGCACGCCTGCGCGAGACCCAGCCGGCCCCGCACGCGGAGTTCACGATCGGCTTTCCGTACCACCGGGAAAAATCAGCCCCGGTCAGCGGGGCTCGTGGCTTGATGGAATACGGCGTCACCCTCCGCGGGCGGCACGACGAGGGGCGAGACGAGCGTTTCGCCCTCGACCTTGCGGTGCCGGTCACCACGCTTTGCCCGTGCTCCCGGGACATCTCGGAACACGGGGCCCACAACCAGAGAGCGTGGGCACGGGTGTCGTTCGCCCTCGACCCCGCACGCGTCCACCCCGATCTCGACGCCCTCCTCGCCCGCATCGAGGCCGAAGGGTCGTGTGAGCTCTACGCCGTGCTCAAGCGCGCGGACGAAAAGTACGTCACGGAGCGGGCGTACGCGCGCCCCAAATTCAGCGAGGATCTGGCCCGCGATCTGGCCTTGACCCTCACCGATCTCCCCGGTCTCGGGCTCGAGACCGTGGATGTCGAGAATCTTGAGTCCATCCACGCCCACGTGGCCTTCGCCCGCTACGACGCGCCCCCCGTCCCGCCTCCGGTCGTGGCCGATCCCGTATCGAACGGGAGCTGACCGAGACTCCCTGTCCGCGTCGTCTCCCCCCCTGTGCCGCCCCGCCCGTCGTCGGGGCGTGTGCGCGCCAGTCGAGCAATGAGGTTACGCAGAAAGACCTTGGTGAAGCGGAGCTGGGTTTCCACGGATGCCTGCTCCATCAGGGTCGCGTTCACCCGCAGGATCTCGACCGGTTCGCGCGCCACGATGCTGACCGTGCGCTTGGCGGGCGCCACGTAGCCAATCTCGCCGAAACAGTCGCCGCTGCGCAGTGTACCGAGGCGCCGCCCGCCGCGCTCGACACTGACCGACCCGCTCACGAGAAGAAAGAAGCTCTCGTCGACCTGCCCCTCGCTGACAAGCCGCGCTCCGGTCTCGTAACTCGTCCATTCGCCCGCCTTGAGGATCTCGTAAATCTCGGGGTAATGGAACTCGTTGAAGAACGGCAGGCGGCGGAGAAGATTGAAGCGCTCACGCTCGCGCATCTCGCTGCCGACCACCTCGAGATCACGGGCCGCGCGCACCAGTGTGGCGGCAAACTCGTGGCCGTTCTGGTAGCGCCGTTCGGGCTGCTTGGCCAGCGCGCGTGCCACGATGTCGTCCAGCACGATGGGCAGTTCGGGCCGAAACTTCCCGAGGGGAGCCGGAGAGGCGTAGACGATCTTGTGGATCAGCTCGCTCATACCCTCCGCTTCGAAAGGCCGGCGACCAACGAGGAGTTCGTAAAACATGACCCCCAGAGAGTAGAGATCCGTGACCGGGTTGGGGGGACCGCCCTTGAGGTGCTCCGGCGCCATGTAACTCGGGGAACCCACCAGTCCTGTCTTCGCGCCGGCTTGCGCCGCCGGGTCCCGGACATCGACCAGAAGCGCGATTCCAAAATCGATCAAGTGCACGTCTCCGTCGGGGGTGCGCAAGACGTTGCTCGGTTTGACGTCGCGATGGATGACGCCCTGACGGTGGGCGTAGTCGAGAGCCCGGGCGACCTTGAAGACAATCTCGATGACGGTGGATGCCGGAAGGAGCCGGTCGGGCAAGGTCCAGCGGCGCAACGCCTCCGCCCCCGGGAAATACTCCATGACGATGTAGCAGATCTCGCCTTCTTCCCCCGCATCGAGAATGTGGGCGATCTGCGGGTGATCGAGCTTGCCGGCGAGCTGGGCCTCGTTGAAGAAGAGGCGCCGCCGGGCCTCACGTTTGCGCGCGGGCATGTCGGCGCCCAGAAGATAGAGCTTGACCGCGACCTCACGATCGAGGTAAGGATCATGACTCACAAACACGCGCCCCGTGCTGCCCGCCCCGAGCTCGCGTCCAAGAACGTACTTGCCCACGCGGGAGGGGACCGGGGTCGGAGGCGAGGGAGACGAAGGGGGGTTGCTCAAGGACATCTCGTCAGCTGTGGAAGAGCCGAAGAAGGAAGACGGTCACCACGACCGCCAGGGCGGCGGACGCGAGATCGTCGGCCATGATCCCGACCCCCCCCCCCAACCTGCGGTCGAGGAAGCGGACGGGCCACGGCTTGAGGATATCGAAAAACCGGAAGGCAAAGAAGAGCACCACCAAGGGAAGGGGTCGAAACGGGACCGCCAGGGTGGCGGCAAGGAGCGCGGCGATCTCGTCCCAAACCACTTCGGGAGGATCGGGGCGACCAAGACGACGGGAGGCGTGGCCGCA
>JAKAQQ010000072.1 GCA_021819635.1 Pseudomonadota bacterium | reverse complement strand
GGCCGATCTCTACGTCCGCCTCGGGCCCACCAGCGAGTGGGACACGGCCGCCGGTCAGTGCATCCTTGAGGCCGCCGGCGGCTGGGTCTGCGACCTTGCGGGCCGCGCCCTCTCCTACAACACCCGGGCGGAGCTGCGCAACCCCTTTTTCGTCGCCGGACGGGGCCCCGAGGAGGCCGCGCGTCTCCGCCCGCATCTCGGTCCCGGAGGAACCCCGCTCAGCGGGGCTTGAGGAGACGGCGCTTGAGGCTGTGGGTCGGCGGGTGGGGTCCGAGCCAGATCCTGAGGAGCGCCGTGTGGAAGCGTCGTCCCGGGAAAATCCCCAGACTCTTGCCGTCGAGACGGACGTCGGTTCCCTTGCCCGGAACGTAGTCGAAGAACACCCGATCGCGGTTGTGGACACGGGTCCAGAGGCCGATGAAACGGTGGATCTCGGCGGCGAGTGCCCGGCGGATGGCCGGCGGGTTGTTGCGGCGAAAACCGGAGCGCCACGCCGAGACGAGGTTGCCGTGCCCTACGCCGCGCAGAAAATACATCGCGACCCGGTCCGGGCCGTGCTCGGCAAGCGCCGTCCGGGCGTCCCGGGTGGGCGTGGGGAGGTAGAGCGCCCCCACGTAAACGCGAAAGAAGATGGCGTAGTAGCGCACCCCCGCCCCGTTGAGCGAGAGGGTGCGACCCCCGACCGTCACGCTGCGCGGGACGGCACGGGAAGCGATGGTGACCGTGGCGGGGGCCGCCCGAAGCGTTGGGGCGAGAAGGGCGGCGAGGAGGGGCAGAGCAAGGAAACGTCGCACGGGCTGGACTCCGTTGTGCGGGATTGCTCCGTATCCTGCCACGGACGGGCGGGCCCTGTCCAGCGCCTCCCCCGGGGGCTATCCCCCCTCGGGCGCGTAGACCGCCCCCGAGGTCGGGGTCTCGCCCACCGCGACGGCCACAAGTTCGGGCAGCGCCGGCTTGAGCGCGCGGTACATCCAGACCGCGAGGATCTCGGAGGTGGGGTTCTCGAGTCCCGGCACGTCGTTCAGGCATCGGTGATCGAGCTGTTCGCGGACGGGGTGGAAGGCCGCCGTCACGTCCGCAAAATCGCGCACCCAGCCTTCGGGTTCGCGCAGCGGGCCGCGCAGACGGAGCTCGATGCGGTAGGAGTGCCCGTGAAGGCGCGCGCATTTGTGTTCCGGGGGGACGTGCGGAAGCCGGTGCGCGCACTCGAGCCGGAACGTCTTGTGGATGAGGCAGGTCTCGGCCACAGCCCGGCCGGGGCTCAAAAACCGTAGCGGAAGGAGAGCGTGATCCCGTGCCAGCGCCCACCCTCGACGAAGAGGGCGATGCGGCCGCCCTCGTTCGTGACGTAGGAGATCGCGCCGTAGGGCCCGTCAAGGGTCTGCCCGGCGACCGTGAAGGCGGTGGAGCGCGGAGGGGCGAGGTGTTCGCCGCCCCCGAAGTGACGGACATAGCCGCCTCCCGAAAGCCGCAGGTGTCCGTAGGCCAGCCAGAGACCGAGTCGCCCGCCGGCGTCGTACCAGTGGAGGCGGTCGTGGCCGCCCGGCACGCTGGCCGAGGCGTCGTGGTAGGTGTCCCCGGCGCTCAGGGTCACGCCGAAGTAGGACGTGAGGGGCACAACCCCCGTGGCGGTGACGCCGAGGTCGTACCCGCTCACGTTGAGGCCCGAGAGCGCCGGGTTGGCGTCTTGGGTGACCCCGATGTAGCCTCCGTGGAAACCCACGAGGACGTAGCGGCCGAGGTGATCGCGAAGATCGAGATTGATCTCGCTCAGATGCGTGCTGTAGGACGCCCCCCCGACGTCGAGGGGGAAATGGACGTTCTCGTAGCTGATGGCCGCGGCCAGCCCGTGCGCGGCCGCGACCGGAACCAAAAAAAGAAAGGCGGCGGCGAGAGCGGCGGTGACCGAGGCGGTGCGGCGGTTCGGCACGGGGGGGATCCTCCCTCGGTGTTTGATGCGATTGTAGCCGAAAGCCCTCGGGTCCTAGGCGTGGCCGCCGGCAAGCCGGGCGTGAAGCGGGCTTTCGCGGGGGAAGCGCGCGCGCAGGAAGTCCATCTGATCCGCCACGATCCTCTTGCCCTTGAGATAGATGTACTCTGCGTGGGTGGGCGCGAAGGGGACGGCCAAGAGAGCCATCCCGGCCTCCTCGGGGGTCCGTCCCGCCTTGCGGTTGTTGCAGCGCTTGCAGGCGGTCACCGAATTCGTCCAGCTGTCCTCTCCCCCGCGGGAGAGCGGGCGCACGTGGTCTCGGGAGAGCAGCGTCTGGGGGAAGCGTCTCCCGCAGTAGAGACAGATCCGGGCGTCGCGACGGAAGAGGGCGGCGTTGCTGAGCGGGGGGACGTAGGAACGGTAGAGCCACGAGCGGTGCGTGTCGTCGATCCGGGTGGCGAGGATGGCGTGAACGTCGAGTCGGCTCTGGCGCCCGCTCCGGGCGTTGATGCCCCCCCGGAGGCGGTAGAGAATGGAGCCGCTCGCGTAGCAGACCTCGCCCAGGACGAGAAGGCGCGCGGCCTCGGGGTATTCCACCCAGCCGATCGGTTGCCCGCTTGGGTCGGTGCGCAGGATCTGGCGATGTCCGTTCATGCCCGTAGCATAGCAAGGCCACGTTCCCACGGGATGGGGCCGGGTCCTATAATCGCGGAAAGGCCACCCGGCGGTCCCGGGAGAACCCCAAGGTCGCGTGATGATCCGTCTGCATGTCCCGGCCGGACGATGCCCCGGCGAACGGCGCGTGCCGCTCGCCCCCGAGCATCTCGCCCGCCTCGCCGATCTTGGGCTTGCGGTTGCGGTCGAACGGGGCGCGGGCGAAGGATCGTTCTACAACGACGCGGCCTACGCGTCCGCGGGTGCCGAACTTGTCGGCCCCGGAGATCGCGCCCGCGCGGACGTCGTCCTGACCCTCGAGGGCGTGCCCGAGGGAGGAGCGTGGAAACGTGGGGCGGTCCTCGTGGGTCTCCTTCTCGAGGGGACGGACCGTGGACGGCTCGCGGCGCTCGCCGCCGCCGGTGTGGACGCCTACGCCCTCGAGTTCCTGCCGCGCGTCTCCCGGGCGCAGGCGATGGACGTCCTCTCCTCGCAGGCGACCTGCGCCGGTTACCACGGCGCGGTTCTGGCGGCCTCCGTCCACCGGGCGTTTTTCCCGATGATGACAACCGCCTTCGGGACGTTGAAGCCGGCCCGGGTGCTTGTCCTCGGGGCGGGGGTGGCGGGCCTGAGTGCTCTCGCCACCGTCCGTCGTTTGGGCGCGGAGGCTTGGGGTTACGACGTCCGCCGGGCGGCGCGCGAGCAGGTCGAATCCCTCGGGGCCCGTTTTCTCGACCTCGGGATCGATGCGGCGACCCCCGAGGGTTACGCCCGGCCGCTCAGTGAGGAGGAAGTTCGCCGTCAGGACGAAGCACTCCTTGAGCGGCTCCCGCAGATGGACATTGTGATCACGACCGCGCTGCTTGCGGGACGCCGCGCTCCGGTGCTCCTCGAGGGGCGGCATCTGGACGCGCTTCCCGCCGGGGCGCTGGTGGTCGATCTTGCCGTCGATGGGGGGGGGAACTGCAGGCTCTCCCGCCCGGACGAAATCGTCGTGCGTGGGGCGGTCCGCGTCCTCGCGCCCCGTCGTCCCGCCGCGGGGCTCGCCCGTCACGCAAGCGCCATGCTGGGCCGCAACTTCCTCGCCTTTCTTGCCCTTCTCGTGCGGGACGGCACGGTCCGGCGGCCGGACGACGATCCTCTTCTCCGGGCCACCGTCCTCACCCACGACGGGGCCGTCGTCCACCCCGCCTTCGTCGCCCCCGCGGAGGGGCCCCACCCGTGACCGACCTCGTCGTTCTTTATCTCGGCCTTCTTGCCGTTCTGGCCGGCTACGAGCTCATCGCGCGCGTGCCGGCGCTTCTCCACACCCCGCTCATGTCCGCGACGAACTTCATTCACGGCATCGTGGTGGTGGGGGCACTTGCGGCGCTCTTCACCGCCCACGGCACGCTCGCCGTCGCCGTCGCTTGGGGCGCCCTCGTGGCCGCCTCGGCGAACGTGGTGGGCGGGTTCGTGACGACCGAGCGGATGCTGCGCATGTTCCGTGCGAGCCGCGAGGAACCGCCGCGGTGAGCGTCGGCGACGCTCTTCTCGCCGGCGCGGACTTTCTCGCCGCCCTCCTTCTTTTGGTCGGCCTCAAGGCCATGAGCCACCCGCGCACGGCCCGCCGAGGCATTCTGGCCGCCGGGGTCGGGATGCTGCTGGCCCTCCTTGCCAACCTCCTTCTCGACGCGCTCGGACGGGGGAGTCTGCGCCTCGTCTTCCTCGCCTTTGCGGCCCTCCTTCTCGGCGGCGGACTTTCGGCCGCGCTCAGCCGCCGTGTGCCGATGACGGCGATGCCCCAGATGGTCGCGCTCTTCAACGGACTGGGTGGGGCCGCGGCCGCCCTCCTCGTCTTCGGTCGGGTGCTCGCCGGGGGGAGCCCGGCCCCTCTCGCCCTCGCGTTGGCCGTCTTCGCCGCCCCGGTCGGGAGCGCCTCCTTCGGGGGGAGCCTCGTCGCCGTGGCCAAGCTCCAGGACTGGCGCCTCCCGGCGGGCCGTCTTCCCGCCCACCGCACCCTCACGGCCCTCCTGATTGCCGTCTCCTTTGCGCTCTTCGCCCTGGCGCTCCTCGCCCGTGCGCCGGAACTGCGGGCCGCGGCCGGCGGGTTCGCCCTGGCGGTGGGTTTTCTCGCCGGGGTCGCGCTCACCGTGCCGATCGGCGGGGCGGACATGCCGGTCGTCATCGCTTTCTACAACGGGCTTACGGGCCTCGCCGTGGGGTTCGATGGTGTGCTTCTCCACAGCCCGGCGATGGTGGTGGCCGGGGTCGTCGTCGGGGCGTCGGGGACGATGCTCACCCAACTCATGGCGCGGGCGATGAACCGCTCCCTCGCCGCGGTACTCTTCCGGGGCTTCGGCCCGCCGGCCGCAGCGTCCGGGCCCGCGGAGCGCGAGCCCCTCGCGACCGATCCCGCGGACGCCGCCATCGTTCTGGCCTACGCCCGTGAAGTCGTGATCGTCCCCGGCTACGGGATGGCCGTCGCCCAGGCGCAGCACAAGCTCCAGGACCTGGCCCGGCTTCTCGAGAAGCGGGGCGTGCGCGTCCTCTTTGCCATTCACCCCGTCGCCGGACGCATGCCGGGGCACATGAACGTGCTTCTGGCCGAGGCCGGTGTGCCGTACGACCGCCTCCTTGATCTTGAGGAGGCGAACGCCGCGCTTGCCGTGGCGGGGGCGGTTCTTGTCGTGGGGGCCAACGACGTGGTCAATCCTGACGCCCGGAACAACCCCGCGAGCCCGCTCTACGGCATGCCCGTCCTCGAAGTGACACGCGCGCCGCGTGTTCTTGTGATCAAACGCGGGCGGGGACGGGGTTTCTCGGGGGTCGAGAACCCGCTCTTCACGGCCGAGAATGTCCGTCTTGTCTACGGCGATGCGGCCGACGTCCTCGGACGTATCCTCGGGGCGCTCCGGGAGCTCTGAGGTGCTGGGGTGGACGTCGTCCTACCGGTACCGCTACGACCGGGCGGGGCGTCTTGTGGGGGTTACCAAGAATGGGGTGGTGATCGGGGCGTACCGTTACAACGCGAACGGGGACCGGA
>JAKAQQ010000071.1 GCA_021819635.1 Pseudomonadota bacterium | reverse complement strand
CCCGCCCTCTCCGCCCCCCTCGTCGGCCCCGCCTCCCAACCTTGCGCCCACCGGCGGAGGCTTCGGGATCTGCGGCTACGAGATCGCCTGTCCCTCCCCGTCCCCTCCGGCCGCCCTTTCGCCGCCGCGAGCCCCGCCGCCCGCGCCTCCGTCCCCCGGCGTCGGGCCCCCTCCGCCGCCCGGGCCCGGGGTCTGAGCCCCGGGTTCCCGGGGCGGGGCGGGCTTCTCGGCGGCGACGATCCCGGCGAGGGCGACGACCACCTCGGGGTTTGCGAGTGTGGCGACGTCCCCGGGATCGCGACCGGCGACGAGGGCGGCGAGCACCCGGCGCATGATCTTGCCCGAGCGCGTTTTGGGCATGTCGGGGACGATCCAGACCTGGTGCGGGCGGGCGATCGGTCCGATCCGTTCGACCACCGCCCGGGCGACCTCCGCCCGGGCGGCTGTGGGGTCGTCGGGGACCCCGGGCCCGGGGGCGACGAAGAGGCCCACCGCCTGGCCGCGGAGCTCGTCCGGGATGGGGACGACGGCGGCCTCGGCCACCCAGGGGACCTCGAGGGCGGCCGATTCGATTTCCTTGCTCCCGAGGCGGTGGCCGGAGGAGTTGATGACGTCGTCGATGCGCCCGAGGATGCGCACGTAGCCTCGGGCGTCGATCCGCGCCCCGTCGCTCGGGCAGTACGGCCAGTCGCGCCAGTCGCGGCTCCGGGGGTCGCGGTTGAAGCGCCCGAAGTACGTGCGCACGTAGCGTTCGTCGTCGCCCCAGAGGCCGAGCATGAGCCCCGGCCAGGGGGTGCGCACGACGAGCGTGCCGGCCCGCTCCGCCCCCGGCGGGAGGGGGTGTCCCTCCTCGTCGAGGACGGCGACCTCGAGCCCCGGGAGCGGGGGGCCGGCGCTTCCCGGACGCATGGGGTCGGCGGCCGGGAGCGTTGCCAGGATGTGCCCCCCGGTCTCGGTCTGCCACCAGGTGTCGACGACGGCGGCCCGCCCGCCGCCCACCGTCTCGTGGTACCAGCGCCAGACGTGGGGCTCGATGGGTTCGCCCACGGTGACGAGGATGTCGAAGGGAGGGCGGTCCGCTCCGGGTCCTTCGGGGGCGAGCCGGCGGAGCGCGCGGAGCGCCGTGGGGGAGGTGTGGAAGACGCGCACGCCGTAGCGGCGGGCGAGGCACCAGGGCCGCCCGGGATCCGGGTCGTACGGCACCCCTTCGGTGAGGAGCGAGGTGACCCCGCTCAGGAGCGGCCCGTAGACGATGTAGCTGTGGCCGGTGATCCAGCCGATGTCGGCCATGCACCAGTAGACGTCGCCGGGGTGGAGATCGAGGACCCAGCGGCAGGTGGCGGCCACCCAAGCGAGATAGCCGCCGTGGCCGTGGAGGCAGCCCTTGGGTTTCCCCGTCGTTCCGCTCGAATACATGAGAAAGAGGCCGTCGTTGCTCGCGCGCGGGACGGGGGGGATCCGGGCGCCCCGGCGGTGCGCGAGGAGGGGGGCGGCGAGTCGGTCGCGGCCCGGGTGAAGCGGGGTCGGGCTTGCGTAGCGGTCGGGGTCGCGGGTGAAGACGAGGACGGCCTCGAGCCGTCCGCCGCCCTCCGTGACGAGGGCGTGGGTCGCGTCGGCCTTGGCCTTGTGGTCGAGGACGGCGCCCCCCCGCCGGTAGACGTCGGCGGTGAGGAGGAGGCGGCTCCCGCTGTCGAGGATCCGTTCGGCGCAGGCGCGGGCCGAGAACCCGCTGAAGACGACCGAGTGGATGGCGCCGAGGCGCGCGCAGGCCAGCATCGCGACCGGAAGGTCGAGGCTCATCGGGAGGTGGATCGTCACCCGGTCCCCGGGCCCGATCCCGAAGTCGTCCCGGAGCACGGCGGCCAGGGTCTCGACCCGCTCGAGAAGCTCGCCGTAGGTGAGGCTCCGCGGCGACTCGGACTCCGCCTCCGGGATCCAGTGGTAGGCGATCCGGTCCCGGGCCGCGGGGAGGTGGCGGTCGAGGGCGTTCGTGCAGGCGTTCAGGGTCCCTCCCTCGTACCAGCGCCAGAAGGGGGGACGCGTGTCGTCGAAGAGGGTTCGCCACGGGGTCGTCCAGACGAGGAGGTCGGCGAGCGCGGCGAAGGGTCGGGGAAAATCCTCCGCCCGAAAGGCGGCGAGGGCCGCCCGGTCGGGCACGTGGGCCCGCTCGGCGAGGCGCCGGGGCGGGGGGACCAAGCCCTCCTCGGGCCAGAGCGCCGCGAGGTCCGGGGAGGGGGGCGGGGGCGGGGATGGAGGCACGGGGCGACCCTCGGCCAGGGAGACCACCCTCAGGCTAGCACGTCCCCCCTCCGCCCTCAGCGCTCGAAGCGGCGGACGAAAAGGACGAGGGCGAGCCCTCCGGCGAGGAGGGTGTAGGCGGCGAGGACCGCGAGATCCGCCCCGGGCTCGGGCGGTGCCCGCCCGAGCAGGAGCGGGCGGACGAGGGTGACGACGTGCGTGAGGGGCAGGAGACGGGCGGCCGTGCGCACGGCCGGCGGCAGCGAACCCGTGGGGAAGAACACCCCCGAGACGAGGAGGAGCGGGGTGAGGACGAGCGTGAAGTAGTAGGTGAAAAAATCGTAGCCGCGGGCAAAGGCGGTCGCCACGAGGGCGAGGGCGGCGAAGCACAGCCCGGAGAGGAAGAGGACCGGAAGGGCCAGGAGCGCCCCCGCGGGGGCGACGAGCCCGAGGGCGCAGGCGACCGCGAGGATCGCCAGCGCGTTGATGAGGCCCTTTGTTCCCGCCCAGAGGAGTTCGCCCAGGACGATGTCGGGGATCGACAGCGGCGTCGCGTGGATCCCTTCCCAGGTCTTTTGCGGTTCCATGCGGGTGTAGGTCGAGTAGAGGGCCTCGAAGCTCGCGGCGTTCATCGCGCTTGAGCAGGCGATCCCGGTGGCGAGGAAGGTGATGTAGGGGAGCCCGCCCACGCGGTGGACGAGCGTCCCGAAGCCGTAGCCGAAGGCCAGGAGGTAGAGGAGAGGCTCGCCGAAGTTGGCGAGGAGCGAGGGGACGAGGAGCTTCTTCCAGACGGCGGTGTTGCGCCGCCAGACGGCGAACGCCCGGCGGGGGTGCGGGAGGTAGGCGGCGAAGGGCGGGCGGGCGTCAGTCACGGAGGGCGTGGCCGGTCAGGGCAAAGAAGACGTCCTCGAGGTTGGCGGGCCGCAGCCGCGCCGGGACGTCGGGGCGGCGGGCGAGGAGGGCCTCGAGACGCTCGCGCTCGCGGGCGTAGACGAAGACGGTCTCCTCGAGGCGGAGCGTGCGGAGCCCGTCGCGGGCGGTGTCGAGACCGACGCGGGGGATCTCTTCGGCCGGGAGCTCGAGGACGTGCGGTTCGACGTGGGCGCGGACGAGCGCCTGCGGGGCGCCCTCGGCGACGAGCCGCCCGCGGTCGAGGACGAGCACCCGGTCGCAGAGCCTCTCGGCCTCCTCCATGTAGTGGGTGGTGAGGAAGAGCGTCCGGCCCTCGCGCCGGAGCTGGCGGAAACGCTGCCAGAGATGGAAGCGCGCCTGGGGATCGAGGCCGGTGGTGGGCTCGTCGAGGAAGAGCATCACCGGGTCGTGGACGAGGGCGCGGACGAGGGCGAGGCGGCGTTTCATGCCTCCGGAGAGTTCCCGAAGCGGCGTGTGCCGGCGGTCCTCAAGACCGGCGAAGGCGAGCAGTTCCTCGAGGCGCGCGCGACAGGCGCGGGGGTCGAGCCCGTAGTAGCGGGCGTAGTGGTGGAGGTTCTCGTAGACGTCGAAGTCGGGGTCGAGGTTGTCGCTCTGGCCGACGACCCCGAGGGAGGCCCGGGCGCGGGAGGCTTCCTCCGGGATCGGAAACCCAAGGACCTCGATCCGGCCCGCGTCCGGGCGGGTGTGGCCGAGAAGCAGGCGAAGCGTGGTGGTCTTGCCCGCCCCGTTCGGACCGAGAAGCCCGACGCAGGTGCCGCGCTCGATGCGGAGATTCAGGCCGTCGACGACCGTGCGGCCGTCGTAGGTCTTGAGGAGGTCGCTGACGCGGAGGGCCGGAGCGGGATCGTTCAGGGCGGGGAACCGGTCGGGAGACCCGTCGGGGGACGCCCGATTGTAGGGCCTGGGGGTTGGGGGTGCCGGCGGGAGGGTAGAATGGTGGCGGCCTTGCGTTCGGAGGGAGGCTGCCCCGTTGACCCCGAGACCCGGTGCCCCGGTCGCCCGTCCGCGTTTCCGCCGCACGGCCGCCGCGGCGAGCGATCTTCTCCTTTTCCTCGCGGTTCTCCTCGGGCTCGTCCTTCTTCTCCACCCGGGCGAGGGGCCGGGGGGAGGGGGCGTCCGCCGCGCCGGGCTCACGGTGCTCGCGGGGACGGCTCTTCCCTTGGTCGGGCTCGTGTTCTGGTTTGCCGGCGTCTACCGCGGACTCTGGCGGTACGTCTCGATTCCGGATCTGGCGCGCCTTTTCTTCGCGACCGCCGGCGGCTGGGTGCTCGCCCTCCTCGTCCTCGCGGTGAACGGCACCCTAGGAGCGTTTCCCCTCGCGCTTCTGGTCCTCACGCCGGTTCTCTTCTTTGGGGCCGCGGCCTCGTTGCGCGCGCTGGTGCGCGGCCTCCACGACCGGGGCCTCGACTTCCGCGCCTCCGGACGGGTGCCGGTCCTCGTCGTCGGCGCCGGGCGTGGGGGGGAGATCCTGCTCCGCGAGATCCGTCACGGAAGCCGCTACCGGCCCGTGGGCTTCGTCGACGACGACCCCGCGAAGCAGGGGCACGAGATTCACGGGGTGCGCGTCGTGGGCCGGGTCGACGACCTCCCGGGGCTCATCGCCGAGCGGGGGGCGGAGATGGTCCTGGTCGCCATGCCGTCCGTTCGCCCCGATCTCTTGGACCGCATCGTCACCCGTTGCGCCCAGGGGCGGGTGCCGTGCCGCCGCATGCCGCTCCTCGCGGAGCTCGCCGGGGACGAGCCGCCCGCCGGGGATCTCCGCCCGATCCAGGTCGAGGACCTCCTGCGCCGCAGTCCGGTGCGCTTCGACGACCGGGCGACGACCGCGCTTCTCCGCGGCCGCCGTGTCCTCGTCACCGGCGGCGGGGGCTCGATCGGTTCCGAACTCGTCCGCCAGGTGCTCCGCCACGATCCGGCCGTGCTGCTCGTCTTCGACCACGACGAGGAAGCGCTCTACCGGATCGGCCGGGAACTGGCCGCCTTGGGTCACGACGGGGTGGCCCTCCCGATCCTCGGGAGCGTCCTCGATCCCTTGGCGCTTCGCCGGCTCTTCACCGAGCACGCCCCCGAGATCGTTTTCCACGCGGCGGCCTACAAGCACGTCCCGCTCTCCGAGGGGAACGTGCGCACGGTCGTGCGCAACAACCTTCTCGGGACGACGGTTCTTGCCGAGGAGGCCGCGCGCGGGGGGACGGAGCTTTTTGTCCAGATCTCGACCGACAAGACCGTCCACCCGCGAAGCGTGATGGGGGCGAGCAAACGGGCGGCGGAGCTCTCCCTGCTCGTCCGTCCCCCGGGGCGGATGCGGACGGTCGTCACCCGTTTCGGCAACGTCCTCGACACCTCGGGGTCGGTCGTTCCCCTCTTTCGACGCCAGATTCTCGAGGGGGGGCCGCTCACCGTCACCGACCCGGAGGTCACCCGTTACTTCATGCTCATCGACGAGGCCGTCGCGCTCATCCTGCAGGCGGCGGCCCACGAGATCGGA